>JAZSPQ010000115.1:0-11849 GCA_045537485.1 Acutalibacteraceae bacterium
TATCTCTTACCGATTGAGCCTGCATCGTCAAACTCGGTCATAAACTTCTTCTGAAGCATATGGTATACTTCCTCAGCCTGCTCGTTGAGCTTCTTTGAAAGAGGAAGAACTGCTGCCTTGATGGGAGCAAGAGCGGGATGGAAGTGAAGAACAACTCTTGCATCGTTCTTTTCGGCGTCAACAACCTCTTCGTCATAAGCCTCGGTCATAAGAGCAAGGAAGAGACGCTCAACACCGAGAGAAGGCTCGATAACATAAGGGATGTATCTTTCGTTAGTGGTGGGGTCAAAATAGTCAAGGCTCTTGCCTGATGTGTTGATGTGCTGAGTAAGGTCGTAGTCAGTTCTGTCTGCAACGCCCCAGAGCTCGCCCCAGCCGAAGGGGAAGAGATATTCAAAGTCGGTTGTAGCCTTTGAGTAGAAGCAGAGCTCATCCTTATCGTGGTCACGAAGACGAAGGTTCTCCGGCTTCATGTTAAGGCTGTAGAGCCAGTCACGGCAGTATGCTCTCCAGTAGTCGAACCATTCAAGGTCTGTGCCGGGCTTGCAGAAGAATTCAAGCTCCATCTGCTCAAACTCACGTACGCGGAAAATGAAGTTACCCGGTGTGATTTCGTTACGGAAGGACTTACCGATCTGTGCAACACCGAAGGGTACCTTTCTTCTTGTTGTTCTCTGGATGTTTGCGAAGTTTACGAAAATACCCTGAGCGGTTTCGGGACGAAGATAAATTTCGTTCTTGCTGTCCTCTGTTACGCCCTGGAAGGTCTTGAACATAAGGTTGAACTGACGGATATCGGTGAAGTTGTGTGCGCCGCAATCGGGGCAGGGAATAGCCTTTTCGTTGATGTAAGCGGTCATTTCTTCATTTGACCAGCCTGCAACATTAGTACCGTCAAAGCTTTCGATAAGATTATCGGCTCTGTGACGTGTCTTACATTCCTTACAGTCCATAAGAGGGTCTGAGAAGCCGCCGAGGTGACCTGAAGCAACCCAGGTCTGAGGATTCATAAGGATAGCTGAGTCAAGACCAACGTTATAGGGGTTTTCCTGAACGAACTTCTTGAGCCAAGCCTTCTTGATGTTGTTTTTAAGCTCTACGCCGAGAGGGCCGTAATCCCAGGTGTTTGCAAGGCCGCCGTAGATTTCGCTGCCGGGGTAAACGAAGCCTCTGCCCTTACAGAGAGCAACGAGCTTTTCCATTGTTTTTTCAGTGTTTTTAAGCATTGTTAAAAACCTCCTTCTTTGATGCTCTTTGCCGTTGGTTTAAGTTGGCGAGTATAATCCGAAACAGTTTTTTGATTGCGGATTTTCGCCAATCTATTGTTAAGATACTCGTAAATCCGAAAGGATTTACTGCGTTTTATGCCTCAGCTTGACAAAAATCCGCTAAGCAAAAAATCTCCGACCTGAAAGTGGAGGTTTTTATTTGAATTTTTGGTGGCTGAGAACGAAGAAAGGCTGATGCCTTTCGAGGCCGAAACGCCGAAAATTCTTGAAAAAGAACGCTTTCAGGCTATTTCGGATTATACTCGCCAACTTACAAAGGCTGAAAATCTGAAACAGATAATAGATATAATAATAGAAACGGTCTGAAAAGTCAAGAGGGGATTTTGAGCCGTGGGTGCCCCCCTTTTTCATCGGTTCTTTGACGTTTTTTACATATTTTTGTTCTTTTATTTGGTTTGACTTAAAAGGGGTTTTATGATATAATATCAGAAACGAAGATTTTTTCAAAGGCTCAGCCTTGTTATACAGAATAAAAAACTTCAATAAGCTTTAAGAAAAGAGGAGGCTGTATGAAGGACATATTTCAAAAGGAATTCTTTATGAAAATAAGGGATGTTTTTTCTGCCCTTTCAGATAAATATCAAAAATCGTCAATAGCAAATAAAACTCCGGGGAAAAAGGTTCTCATAATCGGATTTGTGGTGATAATTCTTGCCCTTGCCGCATTTTCGGCTATAGTTCTTATCGATGAAAACACAACCGTTGGCGACGGAAACACAACGGATATGGGGCAAATAGATCCGGCAGTGCTTAACGGCTCAAACCGTAAGGATGTTAATGCAAGCTTTCTCTTCGCTTTGACCGATACGGAAAAAACCGAGGTGAAATCTCTTCTTGCGGTGGATTTCAATTCCGAGGCGCCCGCAGTTTCATACAGCTTCATTTCCCCCTTTGCACAGATCAGCATAAACGGCACAACGGCAGATTTCAGTGAGCATTTTGCAGCCGGCGGAACAAATCAGCTTATGCTTGCCTTAAGTGAGCATACGGGAACACAGTTTGACCGCTATATTATCAGCGACGAAACATCCTTTTATCACCTTATTCAGCTTCTTGGTGAAACAACCGTGGAGATTGAAAACAGAGTCAGCTATGAGCATAACGGAGTCAGCTTTATCATTGACGAGGGAACACAGCTCCTTACGCCGGATATGATGCTTAAGTATTATCTTTATCTTGTGGAAAATCAGGGAGAGAACCGTGAAAAGATAGTGGGCATTATAATCGATATCTTAGAAAGACTTGTAAGCTGTGAGGACGACGCCACCCTTGAAAACAACTTCTGCACAGCTCTGGGGTATTTTGACACCAACATTTCCGCTCTCGATTTTTCAAACAACAAAGAGCTTATCAAGGCTATTCCGCAGATGGACCTTGCTTCAAAAGCACAGCTTAAAGCCGAGGACAGTGAGCAGTAAAGATATGCTCAGGCTTAAATATTCATATTTGCACCTTTGGAAAAACCAAGGGTGCTTTTTTAATGCAACGTGCGAACCCTTCCGACGCAAGCAAAAAGACTGAGGGGTTCAATGGGATTGCCAACGGGAGGGTTATTTTGGTGAGCCGAGCAGGACCCTTCCACCGCAAGCGGTCCCCCTTCCCTTTCAGGGCAGGCAAGATGAGGCAGACATTTTTTGCTCCGCAAATGGGCAGAACCTCTCCGTCATCCTACGGATGCCACCTCTCCTTTCAGGAGAGGCTTTTCTTGGCTCCCTTGAAAGGGGAGCTGGATTTGACGAAGTCAAAGACTGAGGGGTTAAATGGGGTTGCCACAGGCAGGGATGCTTTTGTGAGCTGAGCAGAACCCTTCCGACGGCTAACGCCGACACCTTCCCTTTCAGGGCAGGCAGCAAAATTGCGGTCGGCAGAACGAAAACAGAGAAGTTTTCGGGAATTTTTAAATGTGTGCAAACTTCGATATGCCGCAAAGCGGCTCGATATGTTTCACTCGATATGCTCCGCTCGATATGTTTGCTTCGCAAACATGTAAATTCGCCAGGCTTCTCTTGGCTCCCCTGAAAGGGGAGCTGGATTTGACGAAGTCAAAGGCTGAGGGGTTCGCTCATTAAAAAAGCCGCCCAAAGGCGGCTTTTAGTTTATCTTTGAACTTATAAGCTTTTTATAGCCGATAAACCCATCACTCACTACACTGCGTGGCTTAGGTAAATCAATTCTGGTTTCTTCGGTGATTCTGCCCGGCTTGCCCGAGAGAATGTAAATTCTGTCTGAAAGCAGAATTGCCTCGTCGATATCGTGGGTGACAAAAACTGTTGAGAGCTTTATTTTCCTCATTATATCAAGATACCAGCCGTGAATTGAGCTTTTAGTTATGGTGTCAAGAGCGCTGAAGGGCTCATCGAGCAGGGCAACACTTGAGCCCGTAAGATACGTACGCAAAAGGGCGCACCTTTGCCTCATACCGCCGGAAAGCTCGTGAGGATACTTTTTCTGAGCCCCCTCAAGACCAAACTGCGAAAAATAAGGCTCTGCCTTTTTCCTTGCCTCTTTTTTGCTCATACCCTTGAGTATGAGGGGCAGACACACATTGTCGATAACCGTGTAGTGTCTGAGAAGCAGATCCTTTTGCAGCATATAGCTGATTTTTCCCGGCTTACCCGTAATGTCCTCACCGTCAAGAAGCACCCTCCCCTTTTCAGGCTTGTGAATACCCGAAAGAGTATTGAAAAGGGTAGTCTTTCCGCTTCCGCTCACACCTAAAAGGGACACAATCTCCCCTTCTCTGAGAGTGATGGAAACGTCCTCTATTATTTTTTCACCGTCAAACTCTACGGTTATTCCCTGTGCAACAAGCTTTTCCATTAAAATGCACCTTAGCTTAAAAATTCGTTTGTAAAGCCTTTTCCGGCTTCAATTTTATTTTCGATAAGACCCTTTTCAAAAAGCCAACCGTAAAAGCTGTCCCATCTTTCGGCATCGATTACGCCCCAGCCTTCGCTGTCGGCAATATACTGCTCTGAAATCCATTTCTGGCTTTCGGTAACAAGCTTTTCACTACCCTTTAAGGAACCGGTTGTATCCCCGTCAATAAGATACTGAGCCGCTTTTTCCGGGTTCTCGGCGGCGTACTCGTAGCCCTTTTTTGTTGCTTCGATGAAGGCCCTTGCCCTTTCCGGCTCATTTTTAAGGAACTCATCGTTAGCTATGAGTACGGGAGTATAATAGTCAAAAACAGGGTCTATGTCACTGAAAGCAAAATAGTCAAAGTCAAGACCCGCCTGCTGACAGGCTATACCTGCCCAGCCGTAGTATATCCAGATAGCATCTGTATCCTTGTTTCTGAGAGCCTCTGCCTCATTTGTTACCGAGGGGACAAGCTTGACCTTGTTAAAGTCTGCGCCCTGCTTTGTCATAAGCTCCTCAATCATAGCAAGCTCAACAGCACCGTTCCAGGTGGAATATCTCTTACCCTCAAGACCTGCGGGTCTGTCTATGCCCTCGCCCTTTCTTGAGATGATACCCGATGTGTTATGCTGTAAAAGAGCGGCAACGGCTGTGATTTTCATTGAGCCAACCGATGAAAACACGGAAGCAAGCGTATCCTGAAATGAAACGCCGAACTGTGCCTGACCCGATGCGGTCATAAGCTCTGCGCCGTCCTCAGGGGGCTGTACGATTCTTACCTTGATGCCTGCGTCTTTATAATAGCCGAGAGCGTCGGCTGCAAAAAAGCCGGTGTGGTTTGTGTTGGGAGTCCAGTCAAGGCAAAGAGTGATTTCATAAAGTGAATCCGTTTCTGTTTTACCGCCGCAGGCAGCAAAGCAGAAAAGCATAGAAAGTACCAGAAGTACCGATAATATTTTTTTCATTTGAAGCATCCTTTCTGATTATTTTTTCAGATAGGGCATGGCAATTCTCTTTAAAAGAGCAACAACTGCCATAAGCACCAGTGACAATGCGGATATAAGTATAATAACCGCAAACATCTTATCAAAGGCATAAGCCTGCTTAACTCTTGTCATATATACGCCAAGCCCCTCGAAGCCGCCCAGCCACTCGGATATAACCGCTCCGACCACCGCATAGGAAGCAGAAACCTTAAGTCCTGAAAAAAACTGCTCCGTTGCCCCGGGAAGCTTTATATGGCGGAAAATCTGCAGCTTGTTTGCGCCCATACTTTTGAGCAGGTTTACTTCATCCCTGTCCGCACTCTGAAAGCCGTCAAGAAGTGAAACAGCTATAGGGAAAAAGGTGGTCAGCACCACAAGAGTAATCTTCGGTGCCATATCGAATCCCATCCACAAAATGAGAAGAGGCGCTATGGCTATGGTGGGTATGGTCTGACTTATGACAAGTATGGGATAAAGTGCGGCTCTGACAAAGGCAAGAGAATCCATAAGCACGGCTATGACAAAGGCCAGGCCGATACCGATAATTAAGCCGTAAAGAGCTTCCTGCACCGTAACGGCGGCGTGCTGCATAAGTATTGGAAGCTCTTTTATAAGAGCTTCGGCAACCTCTGTGGGCGCGGGAAGCATATATCGGGCTATTATCTCTTTTTCGGTTACAAAAAGCCACACCGAAATGAGCACCGCAAGAGAAACAAGCGGAGCCGCCTTATTTATGATGCTTTGATACTTTTTCGTCAATGGTCAACACCCCGTTTTCGTTGTAACGGATTTTTACATAAGCGGAAACACTGCTGCAGCCTGCTTTAAGAGCAACCTTCTGACAGTTTTTAACGATTTCCATAAGCTCGTCGTAGCTCTCGCCTTCTATTGTTGTCTCAAAAGGACCAACATAATAGTTTAACCCTGTTGATGCAATATACTCTATTACCCTGTCAACAATATAAACAAGCTTTTCGGTGGAATCCGTATCAGGTAAAACCTGAATTGCAACACTTGCCTTCATAATCTCTCTCCTTTCTTTATTATTATCACATATAAAAATACTATGGTGATTATTGAGAGTCTTATGCCGGCAAAAAAAATACACCCGCAAAAACAAATTGCGGGTACTTTATAAATCAACTCTTACACAGCCTACGTCGGTATTATCCGCATCAGGTTATGGGTATAATCTCAGCCGATTGAAAAATCAGCACCCCCGGTAATATTTATATGTCAGGTTGATTATAGCACTGTCTGCCGCTTTTTGTCAACAGGATTTTTCTTTGCGGTTGAACAAATAATTTTTCTCATAAATTATAGCCAAAAGAAGAGCTTTGTGTTATAATAATTTAGATTATGCCGTTTGTTAACTGAATTTTTCTCAAATAACTGCAGAAAGGCTGTTTTTATGAAAGCTACTAATAAACTTCCTACCGTTTCAAAAGGCGAACAGATAATCTGGTGGGCTTGCAGACTTGCTCTTTTTCTCTGGGGCGTATGGGGTCTGTTTTACGGCTATACCTCTGATTTTATTCAGGCCGTCTTTGCAATAATTTTCACCCATCTCTGGGATATTTTTCAGCTTGCACCGGGCAAATCCTTTATCAAAAGACTGCCCTCTTATCTTCAGACTATGCTCAACCTTTTCATCTGCTTCGGCTGTGTTGTGGGTACCACCCTCAATTCAAGAACCGACTTTACGGGTATAGATCTTCCCGAACACTGCTTTGCAGGCTACCTTGCAACCACCGGCGGCTTTATCCTTTGCGGACTTATGCAGGGCGAAAAGCATCCCATCAAGGTTTCCGTTCAGGCTATGTTCGGTCTCGGCTTCGGCGTTGCCATTCTTGTAGGCTGGGAATTTTACGAATTTACTATGGACCGCCTTTACGGCTTCGTTATGCAGCACGGTCAGCTTCCCGAAGCATACGGCCTTACGGACACAATGATTGACCTTATCGTGGGAACGGCAGGCTGTCTTATGGCTATGTTTGCCGAAGCCTTCCGCAAGGTTGGTCTTTACGGCAAGGGTAAGGAAGAAAGACGAAAGGCCTTCCGCGAGGAAAGAGCAGAGGCTAAAAGGCTCAAGGCTCTTCTCAAAGAAGGAGAAGCCTGGGGAGGTAACGTATGATTTTAAGTGAAATCCTGAAGGATGTTGAATATACTGCAGAAAGATTCCGGGACAGTGAAATATCTGATATTGCCTACGATTCACGCAAGGCGGGAGAGGATATAATCTTTGTTTGCCTTGAGGGTGCCTTTGCTGACGGACACAAATATGCCCGCAGTGCTTACGACAAGGGGAGCAGAGCTTTTGTCTGCAGTAAGGCTGTTGACCTTCCCGCAGATGCAATCATAATAAAAACAGAGAATACCCGCTCAGCTCTCGCAAAAATGAGCTGTAACTTTTTCCGCAATCCGTCAAAGGATATTGCGGTTATCGGCATCACGGGCACAAAAGGCAAGACAACCGTCGCCCATATTGTGAAATTCGCTCTTGAAGAGGCAGGGGTAATGTGCGGAATCATCGGTACCGTAGGTGCCTTTTACGGCGATACGGTACTTCCCACTGTAAACACCACTCCCGAAAGCTATGAGCTGCAGAAAATGCTCCGTCTTATGGCTGACGGCGGCTGCAAGGCGGCGGCTATTGAGGTTTCCTCTCTCGGACTCAAGGCTCACCGTGTTGAGGGTACCGAATTTGCCTACGGTGTTTTTACAAACCTTTATCCCGACCATATCGGCACCAACGAGCACGCTTCCTTTGAGGAATACGCCTATTGGAAAACGCAGCTTTTCCCCATGTGTAAAAAGGCTGTTATAAATATCGATGACCCCTTCTCGAAAAATGTTATTGATATCTGCACCTGCCCCGTTATCACCTACGGGGCTGACAGTAAGGCCGACTTCTGCCTTACCTCTATGAAAAAAGAAAAGCTCGGAACGAAGCTTGCAATGAGCTTTGATGCAGTCTGCCTCGGTGAAAAGGGAGGCTATACCGTCGCTTTACCCGGTGACGTTAACGCATATAACGCTCTTGTAGCTCTTGCCATAGCAAGGGATATGGGCCTTGAAAAGGATAAATACTCCGAGGGACTCAGAAAGGTCTTTGTAAAAGGCAGGGGCGAAATCGTTGAAACAAATGAGGGCTTCACCGTTATTATCGACTACGCCCACAACGGTATAAGTCTCAAAAGCATAATAGAAACAGCAAAAAGCTATGAGCATAACAGAATAATCTCTCTTTTCGGCTCCGTCGGCGGAAGAACCGAATGCCGCCGTGAAGAGCTGGGTACCGTTTCCGGTGAAATGAGCGACCTTACAATTATCACAAGCGACGACCCGGACAACGAGGACCCGAGAAAAATCTGTGAAGAAATTGCCTCCTACTGCAAGAGTGAATATGTGATTATTCCCGACAGAGCTGAAGCTGTACACTACGCAATGAAGGTGGCTCAGGCGGGCGATATCGTTATCCTTGCCGGCAAGGGACATGAAAATTATATGAAAATAAACGGTCAGAAGATACCCTTTGATGAAAGAGCAGAGGTTCTGAAGGGTCTTGAAATGAGAAAAGAGGGCTGATTTATGTATACATTCAGAATTCAGGAAGATTTAAAGGCTTATGACAGCTTTATTGAAAATAACGGCGGTCAGTATATTCAGTGCTCACGCTGGCAGAAGGTAAAAACCACATGGAACTGCCGCTACTACGGCGGCTTTGACGAAAAGGGTGCTCAGGTGCTTGCCGCACTCGTTATGGAAAGAAGCCTCCCCGTTGCAGGTAAAATATGGTACGCCTCGGGCGGTATGGTCTGCGACTATAACAATACCGTACTTTTAGAGGAATTCACCGCCTTTATAAAGGACGAGATGAAGAAAAACGGTGCAACCTGCTTCATCACCGACCCCATGATTTCCCTTCGTATCAATAAAGAGGATAAGCAAGAGGGTCACGATATGCACAAGGCACTCACCGATATGGGCTATGAGCTTAATACCTCTATCGAAAACTATACCTATAAGCAGCCCGTTCAGCTTTTTATTCCTCTCAAGGAAAACGGAGTACAGCTTGAAGCTGAAAAGATACTTAAAAAGTGCGACAAGGGCGTACGCTACAGCATAAGAATCGGTGAACAGAGAGGTCTTGTTGCAAAAACCTTCACTGCCGAGGATATAGAAAAGAATCCTGCAATAATGGATGACTTTATGGCAGTTATGCGTGACACAAGTGAAAGAGACAGCTTCGTTGAAAGAAACGGTGACTACTGTCTAAGGCTTCTCAAGGAATTTGAAGGTCACAGTGACCTTAAGCTTGTTTATTACGATAAGGAGCTTGACAGAAAGCTTCAGGCAGAAAGACTCGCAAAAAAGGAAGAGGCTCTTTCTCAGCTTGAAACAGCACACGAGAAAAAGAAGCGTCAGCTTCAGGAAATCATTGACAGCGCAGATAAACAGACCGAGCATTTTGAAAAAAGAATGGCAGAGGCAGAGGAATTCACAAAGGATAACCGCATCTGTGTTGCAGGCGGTCTTTCAATATACTACGCAGGAATGGGCTCATGCCTTTTCGGCGGCACGAGAAACGTTATAAGAAACAACACCCGCTCAAGCCACTACCTCAACTATCTCAGACTTAAGGAGAGCATCGCAAGGGGCTGTGACATCCACGATTTAGGTTACGTAAAGGTTGAAACTCCCGCCCTTAATGAAGACGGTACTCTCGGCGAAATGATTCCTCTTGATAATTTCAAGGGTATATACGATTTCAAAAAGAGCTTTTCGTCTGACTATCACGAATTCATCGGTGAATACGTGCTTGTAGGAAACAAGATGAAATATTACTCCTACGCAAAGCTTGCCCCTGCCGCAAGACAGGCAAAGATTAAGGCAATCAAGCTTTTACGTCGCTGATAAGAGACAGACGGCGGTAAGAGTAGTCAGTAATAAGTATCAAGTAGTAAGGGATGCCCTTCGGGCGTCATAATGCATTTACCGCAACACAAATATATCGCAGGCTATATAAAATCTTGCGGGGTGGGTAACGGCTGACTCTTTTATCCCACGTTCCCTGCGATTGCGTTATAATAGCACTGCAGGTGCAACCCTTGTCAAGCCGTCCCTGAAAAGGAAGGTGGCACGGCGTTAGCCGTGACGGAAGGGTCCTGCTCGGCTCACCAAAACATCTCTACAGTTGGCAAACGCATTGAACCCCTCAGTCAGCTAACGCTGACAGCTCCCCTTTCAGGGGAGCCAAGGAGCGACCTTCATTTTGAAAAGCAAAACTTCATATCCGCAAAGCGGATACTTCATTTTTTCACCGGAGGTGAAAGTCGTGTCTCACACAATAGCAGCCATATCAACCCCCTTAGGTGCGGGCGGTATAGGCGTAATAAGAATTTCAGGCGATGCTGCAATAGAAATCGCAGATAAAATAATAGTACCCACCTCGGGAAAGCCTCTTTCCTCTCTCAAGGGCTACTGTGCCGCTCACGGAAAAGCCGTAAGCGACGGTCAGGCCCTCGACGAATGCGTGGCTCTGGTTTTCCGCGCTCCGAAAAGCTATACGGGCGAGGATACGGTGGAGATTTCCTGCCACGGCGGTATGTTTGTCACCAACCGTATTTTAAGAGCGGTACTCGATGCCGGTGCCAGACCTGCCGAAGCGGGAGAATTCACAAAGCGAGCCTTTCTCAACGGTAAGCTTGACCTTTCCGAGGCTGAAGCGGTTATGGACCTTATCGGAGCACGTAATGAAAGTGCTATGAAGGTTGCAATGACCGCACTTGAAGGTGCTCTGAGCAAAAAAATCGACTCTCTCTGCTCAGTACTTCTCTCAGCCTCAGCTCACATGGGCGCATGGGTGGACTATCCGGATGAGGATATCCCCGACCTTGATTTTTCGGTGCTCGGTGAGAGCCTTTCTCAGGTACGTGAGGAGCTTTGCTACCTTCTCGACCGATTTGACTCGGGAAAAGCCATAAGCGAGGGTGTTGACACTGCAATAGTAGGAAAGCCCAACGTAGGAAAGAGCGCACTTATGAATATGCTCAGCGGTTACAGCCGTTCAATCGTTACAGATATAGCCGGCACTACCCGTGACATTGTTGAAGAAACGGTACGTCTCGGCTCGGTTGTGCTTCGTCTTGCCGACACTGCAGGCATAAGAGAAAGTGATGACGTTGTTGAATCTATCGGCGTTGATATGGCTAAAAGCCGTATTGAAAGAGCAGCACTGGTGCTCGCCGTATTTGACGGCTCATCGGGTCTTGACGGCTACGATAAGGAAATACTTAAGCTTTGCGAAAATAAAAACGTTATCGCAATCATAAATAAAACCGACCTTCCCTCAAAGGCAGATACGGACTTTATTGAAGGCTCAATAAAAAACGTTGTCTACGTCAGCGCTCAGAACGGCGAAGGTATGAAGGAGCTTACCGAAAAGGTAGAAAGTCTTCTCGGCACAGACAGAATTGACACCACTCAGGCAATGCTGGCAACAGAAAGACAAAGAAGGAATGCTCTTTCAGCTCTCTCGGCAGTTGACGAGGCACTTGACGGCATCGCGATGGGTGTTACAATGGACGCAATAAACGTCTGCATCGACTCTGCAATTGAGTCTCTTCTCGAGCTTACGGGCAAGAAGGCAAAGGAAGCCGTTGTGGACGAGGTATTCTCACAGTTCTGCGTAGGAAAGTAGTTTGAGAAT
>JAZSPQ010000033.1:0-20020 GCA_045537485.1 Acutalibacteraceae bacterium
ATCTCCCCTTGTTTTGTTTTCATAGTTCAAAGAACTACCGTTAACATATTATGCCGCTGAATTGAAAGGGTGATTTTATCGTACGCGGGGAAACAAAAAACCGGCGGCAAAGTTAGCGCCGCCGAGTTGAATTTAGCCTGCGGAACCTCTCCGTCAGCCTGACGGCTGCCACCTCTCCTTTCAGGAGAGGCAAGCAACCTAACTTTTAGCTTTCATCTGAACACACAGTACCGTCCCCTGTGTTACACAGTTTTCGTTTTCTTCTCTCTTCTTTCATAGCATTTTCTCTTGCTAACGCCGCATCCACCATTTCAGTATATACTTGCATATCTTTACCCGTGTAATAATATCGCTCAAGATGATCAAAATCAAAACCGTTATTAAACAGATGTAAAACTATATGAGGTGTAAAATATCCGTTAAAAAGATTTGAACATCTGTATGGTTCAGGCAAATCCTTCATACACGATACATCAAAGGTTTTTCTTACTTCGCAAGGTAATGTTGAGCTCATAACCTTTATTTTGCTTATTATTCCTCCACTGCCATAAAAGGAAATTTGATATTTGGGAAAAGTATACTTTTCAGGTATTTCAAAGTTTCCTATAAACTCTGACAAACCTGTACGGTAATATCTCGAAACTTCCATGCTGATCACATAGCTATGCTCAGATTCAACTATTTCTTGCAAATTATTAGGAACTGACTTATACAAACCTTTAAAGACTCTTACAAAATCTCCTTTTCGAGGGATTCGGTAGGCCCACTGAACAAGTTTATATCCGTTAGGAACCTTTACAGAAAAGACATCTCCTAATTTAACTCTTCTCATTTTATTTCTCCTAATTAGTTAATTTTATCAAAATTTAACGATGCTTAAAAAATCTAAATAATCATCGAACAATGGATTTCTTACACCTATGCTGTTAATTTTGTTTATGAAAACACAGAGGACGGTTCTAGGGAAACTCACAGAACCGTCCCCTGTGTTATTTTCAGTTAAGAGCTTTGACCAGCCTGCGGAACCCCTCAGACGGCTACGCCGCCAGCTTTTCCTCCGGAAACGGGCACCCTTTTGTCGCTTTGCGACATTTCCCCTAACAGGGGAATCACCTTTCAGGGGAGCCGAGGCTTAACTTTCACTTTTCATCCGAACACACAGTACCGTCCCCTGTCTTCTCCTTATTCTTTTCTATTATCCTAACTAAATCTTGAATTGATGACCTAACCGATCTATATTTTTCTTTTTTTAAAATTTCGCTTAATCTTCTTTTTAATTTTTCGATTTCTTCCGAATTCATAACTTGCAACAAATCTGCAAAAGAAGAAATAGCAAAAATTTTGTCAACATAATTGGAACCTTCAAGTTCTATTGCGAGGCTATCAATATATTTTTTATGTCCATTTAATATCAGAGTACGCAGTACAGCAATTAAAAGCCAATCATTATCAGGCTCTAAATGTTTCAATAAAGTTTCCTTTAATCCATTGTTAATTTCCTTATTGATGTTGCGATAAATATCTCCGATTGCTAACACAGCATAACCTCTAACCAATTCTTCCGAATCATTGATATAGATATCCAGCAATATCTCTGTTACATTCTCGTTAACACTGAATCCTAAAGAATCACAAACTTCACTTCTCACTAAAACATCCGTATCTTTTAACATTGCCAATAGTCTTTTTTCACTTTCTTCACAGTGATGGCACCCTAATGTTTCTGCAACACGCATACGTATTTCTGAATTATTGTTTTCACCAAGACTCTTCAACTCAGCCCAGTTTTCCGTACTTAATTCGGCATACGAACACATCTGTTCCAATTTTTCTAGTTTGTTTTGAATAATTTTATTTTTCATAAACAGCATCTCCGAAATTTATGGACTAATTAGATTTGGTATTAGTGTTGACCAAAATGGAGGTGCTAAAGAAGGTAGTAGTCTAACAACTCTATAACCAACATACATACCCGCCAACACCAAAACAACATCTTTTATCGTTTCGATAACACAGGGGACGGTTCTATGTGTTAATAGTGTTTCCTGACCAACCCGATACTAACGCCCGTCAACCTGCTTGCTTGTCTTATCGATAAACCTTTATCTTTAAATACTTCAATATATTTCTCCTGCTCTGCTTTGTTCAAAAACTGAGACTCAGTTGCATTTTTACAGCCTTTACACATTTTGATTATATCACTTTATATAGATTCCGTCAACACAAGATAACCTTCACTTTGTGTTCCCGTTATTATGTGCAAATTACTTTCAAAATCTGTCGGATAATTGTGTATTCTGCAGTTGACTTTTACAAAGGGAAAAACTATAATATCAACGCTGAAAAAAGCAGAACTCAATTATCAAAGAAGGTAATATCATGGAACCGAATATTATGAAAACTCTTCTCGGCATATCAATAGCCCTTATGGCAGGGCTTTTTATGTCCAGAGTTGTTAAGCCCTTGAAGCTTCCCGCAGTTACAGGCTACCTTATTGCAGGTATTCTTGTGGGTCCCTACTGTCTGGGTATGCTCGGCGTTACGGGTATAGGCTTCACAAACCACGCAGAGGTCAGCGCTCTGAGTTTTTTTAACGATATAGCCCTCGGCTTCATCGCCTTTGCAATCGGTGACGAATTCCGTATTGCACAGCTTAAAAAAACCGGTAAGCAGGCAACAGTCATCGGAATAATTCAGGCGTTTATTGCAACATTGCTTGTTGATGCGGCTTTAATCGGTCTTCATTTCATATTAGGCGAGGATAAGCTTCCTCTTTCAACAGCAATAATTCTCGGTGCTATCGCTTCAGCTACCGCACCCGCCGCAACACTTATGGTTGTTAAGCAGTATAAGGCCAAAGGTAAGCTCACTGACCTTCTTCTTCCCATAGTTGCTCTTGACGACGCAGTAGGTCTTATTATTTTTGCCGTTTCTCTCGGCATCGCAAAGGCTATGAAAAGCGGCGAATTCAGCATTGTTTCAATCTTGGTTGACCCTATGGTTGAAATAATCGGTTCTCTCATTATCGGTGCAATAATGGGTGCTATGCTTTCCTTCTCGGAAAAGTTCTTCTTCTCAAGAAGCAAAAGACAGGCTCTCGTTGTTACCGCAATCATCTTCGCAGTGGCAGTTTCAAAAATGCACTGGACCGTAGGCGGTGCACACATCGGCTTTTCTCCCCTTCTCGTTTGTATGATGCTCGGTACGGTCTTCTGTAATATGTGCGAATTCTCAGCCAATCTTATGGAAAAAACCGACCGCTGGACAGCTCCCCTTTTCATACTCTTCTTTGTACTCAGCGGTTCCGAGCTTGAATTTAACGTTTTCAGCGACCCGGCTGTTATCGGTATCGGTGTTGTATACATCATCTTCCGTTCACTCGGAAAATACTTCGGTACCGGCTTGAGCGCAAAGCTTGTAAAGTGTGAGCCCAACATTCAGAAATATCTCGGCATCACTCTTCTCCCTCAGGCAGGCGTTGCCCTCGGTATGTCTATTACCGTACTTAACAGCGGATTCGGTGCAGAAGGCATTATGATAAGAAACATCGTTCTTTTCGGCGTACTTATATATGAGCTTTTCGGTCCTATGATGACAAAGATCGCCCTCACCAAGGCAGGCGACATCAGACCCAAGGAGCATAAGGAAAAGGTTGCTCTCGAAAAGGGACGAGGCGAGCATCCCGAGGTTACAACTGCGGCGAAGTGATTACTTCACAATAGATGAAAACAAACCTGACGGATTTTCCGTCAGGTTTGTTTAGTAGTCAGTAGCCAGTAGTCAAGGCGGGAAACAGTGTGCAAAAAGCAAGTTTTTTTCCACCCGTTTTTCATCTCTCGGTCGCCGTGGGCGTCGACCGCTACAAGGGTGGAGGTTTACCGAAGGAAGGACATAACAAAAGGGGCTGTTTTCAGCCCCTTTGTGTTTTATTTTGTTATTCTGTCGTACTCAGCCTTACTGAATTTGATTGCTTTATCCTCCACATTATTATCTGGTCACCAGCATATAAAAAGCGCTGAAAACCGACAAAGCAATAAAAAAGCCAAAAGCTGCATCCACAAGATAAGGATTTATTTTTTTCTTCAGCGATTCAAATAATATTTTTGCACTGAAACCACCTACCAACAAGCCCACCAGCATGGCAGCGGCATATTCTATGTCGCTCAAATTTTCACCCTGAGACAAGAGAAATCCACTGATTGACATAACGATTATGTTTCCCAACAAATAGAACAGACAGCCTCTTTTTTTTGTCATTTCTTCTTAAACACCTTCATTATCGGTC
The DNA here is from genome assembly GCA_045537485.1 of Acutalibacteraceae bacterium. Taxonomy (GTDB): domain Bacteria; phylum Bacillota; class Clostridia; order Oscillospirales; family Acutalibacteraceae; genus UBA6857. Next base: position 4,286 of record JAZSPQ010000033.1, read on the forward strand.
TTACGAACTTATTGAGCTTTTCTTCAACCCACTGAAATTCCTTTTCTGCCTGCTCAGCATCCTTTTCAAGGCGGTTTTCATAATCGTAATAGTTAATGTCACAGCCACATTCGGGGCACTCGGGCTTTATATAAAACAAGCTGAGCTTTTTGCCGCATTTCGGACATTTGTTATCCATTTACTCCGCCTCCTTTTCTGAAAGAGCTGCTTTTTCTCTGCGTTCAACGATTTCTCTTTGTATGGTTTCGAGCTTTTCGCCCTCAAGGTCGTAGAACTTATAGGGTATAAGCGCCAAAAGGCCAAGCACCGCAGGGATACAGGTAACAAGACCCCACATCCAGAAGCGTGTGTTAACAGGTCCGTCTTCGGGAAGATGCCAGAGAACATCGCCGTTTTCACCTGTCTGCTGAACAAAGCCGAGTACGGGCATAAGTGCAGTTGCAATAGTTGTTGAAAGTGAGCCTGTAAGCTTGCCGATAAAGGTGAGGATAGAGAAGCCCATACCTTCGTTTCTTTCACCGGTTTTCCATTCCATATAGTCAACGGTTTCGCCTATCATCTTTGTGGGAATAACCGCTTTGATAGAGCCGCCTATGCTTGAAGATACACCTTGAATTGCAAGAAGAGGTACGATAACAGCAGGGTTTCTGTAAAATTTAAAGCCGACAAGGAATATAATTACCGTAACGCAGGCGTGAATAAAAGAAACTCTTGTAACAATCTGCTTGCTTGACCAACGCTTTTCAAGCTTTGACATAACCGCATAGGTCGAATATCCTGCTATTGTGCCGGGCAGACCCGCAAGCAATGAAAGTGAGGCGATACCAAGTGAAAAGGAATAATAATAGGTGGTGAAGTTACCGCCTATACCTTCGATTGTACCGATAAGAGAGGAAAGGGTAAGCATAAGCAAGGGCTTGTTTTTGATAAGGTACTTAAAGCAATCGAGAAGCTTTGGCTCGTCATTGGTCGGTACAATTCTTTCTTTGGTACAAAAGCCCGAAAGAGCGAAAAGCACCATACCGATTGTGCCGCCCACAAGGCCGAGAACAAGGAAAAGTGTTGCAAGGGAAATGGGAAGCACACCGCTGTCACGAAGGTCAATACAGGCAACAATGATAAGGTTGGGAATGCCGCCGATGATGCCTGAAATGAGTCTTGCAGACTTGATTACTCTTGAACGGTCAAGAGGATTGGGAGAAATAGCCGCCGAAAGCCCCCAGAAGGGAATATCGCCTATGGTATAGAAGAATTCCCAAAGGAAATATGTAACAAACATATAGATTATTTTGGGCCATACATCCTCAACACCGCTCATAAAGGTTGCACCGCCGAAAAAGATAACTGTCATAAGACCAAGAGGGATGGGCACAAACATAAGATAAGGTCTGAGCTTACCGTAGCGTGTTCTTGTTTTGTCAACGATTGAGCCCATAAGGGGGTCATTAAAGGCGTCCCAGAAGGTCATAAATGCCATCATTATGGTGACATATTTAAAGGGCACGCCCAAAGCATAGCAAAGATAGAGGTTGATCTGACTTCTTACAAGATTGTAGCCTATGCACTGACCGCCGTTTGCTATACCGTAAATAAGCGTTTCTTTAACGCCTACATACCGTTTTTCCATTTTTGTTTCTGTCATAAGTTTTCTCCTTTTTCTCACTTTGTATAAAAAGGTGCTGCAAGACAAAGCAGAGTATTCTTTCTGTCGTCAAAGCCGCCCCACAATTCAAGTGCATACCATTCCTTTTCCTTTGCAGTAAAGCTGATGTTTTCTGTAATTGGGTATTCTCTTTCTCCCTCACCGGAGCAAACAACTATTTTTTCGGGGATTATTCGCCTTTCACCTTCCATTATGCTGTGGCGGGAAAGGTCGATATTTATTTTAAGGGTAATTTCACCGCTCTCTACAGTATCACCGGAGGTTTTACCCTCTGTGGTTTCAAAGGTGAGTAATGCACCGTTACTGACGACGGTACGGCCCTTTTTTATCGCTTCCTTCATTTTATCGGCGGTGATTTCACCGTCAATAAGAAGATATGTACAAGCCGAGGGGTAAATGTTATTTATGCTTCTATGCCAGTCACGACCCATTGTGGGAGTTATTCTGTAGCCCTTTGAGAGAAGTGAATGCCACATTCTTCGTGCCTTGCCGTTTGCAACATTAAGATAAGGCTCACCCTCGGCAAAAATTTCCATATAGTTTACGTTATCCCAATTCTGTACTTTGAAATCCCAATGACCTCCCGTACATATCGGTGTGCCTATCTGAAAGGGATGTGCAATACCCACGAGACCGCCCTGCTCTTTTACTGCAGAGATTTTACTGTCGATATTATCGGGCACCGCATCCCGCCAGTCAACATATTTTTTTGTGTCAAGCACAAGCATATGACCGAAATAGGTTGTCCACTCAATGCCCTTGAGAATTGCAAGCTCTGTTTCACCATCTGTTTCCCTGTGTCCTGACATTGTGTTGTGGTCAGTAAGACATATACCGCTGAGTCTTCTTTGTTTTGCGGTAGAGATAAGCTCCTCTACGGTAAAATCACCGTCAGAGTGTACCGTGTGACAGTGAAGCTCGCATGGATACCATTTTTTATTCATCGGCGCTCACCTCGATTTCGCAAACACATTCATCGGTAACAACGGCGTGAAGGTTAAGGGCAAGTATCCATTCACCTGCAGCGATTTTTACTCTGTCAAAGCCGACCGAGGAAAAATTTTCGCTTATTTCGTGGTGCTGAGTTGCCGCCTGTCTGTGTGCCGCTCCTACATAGCCTTCGGGAGAATCAAGGGAAAGAGTGATAAGATTTTTAAGCGGCATAAATTCTTTATAATCGCCCTTTTCTGCAATTTCGTCCCAACCATCACGGATAAGGTTTTCTTTTATCAGCACTATACTTTTTTCCTCATTCTCAAGGTCTTTCGGTGAATAGGAATAGTCAATTTCTATTTTTCCGCAGCCCTCGGGTACCGAAAAGGGAATAAAAATGTTTGTTTTTTCATCCTCGGGAGTAACCCTGATGCTCTTTTTAAGAAGTACCTTCATCAGCTTTCCCATTCCCCGATGTATTCTTTATATTCCTTTGCGTAAGCATCAACCAACTTTTCCGCAATCGGATATGAGCAGATAAGAGGATGCACCGTAAGAGCCTTGACTGCCTTTTCTCTGCTTCTTTCCATAATAGCCTCAACGGTCAGGTTTTCATAGTGCTTTACCGCACGGATAAGATTTTTCTGCATTTCGGGTACATCGTTGATTTTGTGAGTATGTACGCCCTCTCTGTCAACAGTGCAGGTGATTTCGCATACGTCCGTATCATTAAGGAAGTCCAGAGCACCGTCATTGGGTACGGAAAGAACCATCTGAACACTTTTGCCCGTATTCATCGCCTTGATATAGTCAAGTGCCACCGCCGCATAGCTTCCGTTTTCGGGCTGAGCGATGTATTCCTCCACTGTGGGTGTGGGGAATTTTTCCTCTCTCGCCTTGCCGCTTTCAATAGCAAAATAACTATTTTCTCTCATAGCGTAATGAGTCATAAAGCAGGCAAATGCCTTTTCAAAATCGTTATCAATGTCGATTTTACGCATTTCTTCGAGCATATGCTCATTGATTTCGAGGATAGTCTCTCCTCTTGTTTTTTCACTTGCAAGTACAGAATTAACGGCTCTGTCACGGTAGTGATAGAAATAGAGATATTCGTTTGGAAGAAGATTATCGGAAAGAGCTGTGATTTCCTTGTCAAAAAGGCGCATTTCACTCTTTTTATAAAGGTCGGGGTGATTTAATATTTCCTCGGTAACATTCTCTCCGTCTGATGTAAAATCCGTAAACCATGAAAGATGATTAAGTCCGAAGCATTCGCACTGAAGGTCTTTTCTTTCCGTCATTTCACGTAATTGACGTAAAAATCCGCTTGGTGCATCACAGACGCCGAAAACATTATCATAGCCCATTGTGCGAAGTGCCTGAGTAACAAGTCCGCTGGGGTTGGTGAAATTGAAAATCGGCGCATTCTTTTTTGCATATTTTCTTGCCTGCTCACAGTAATCAAGCAGTGTATGTATACTTCTCAGAGCCATGGCAAAGCCGCCTGCACCCGTGGTTTCCTGACCGAGTACGCCTAAATTAAGAGCAGTTCTTTCATCGAAAACTCTGCCCCTGTCACCCTCGGCACGGATTGTAGTTATTACAAAATCCGCATCGGTGAGAGCCTCAATGCTGTCTGTTGTAAGGCTGAACTTAAGCTCGGGAGCAATATGCTCTGATATTTTTTTCGCTATTTTTCCGTATATATTAAGCTTTTCCTCATCAATATCCATAAACACGGTTTCGGTTATACCCGTATCAGCCGCACCGATCGCTATTGATTTTGCAAGAAAGGGCGAGCGCACTCCGCCACCGCCTAAAACTGCTAATTTCATTCTGTTATCTCCCCGTTTGAAAGCATTATTTTATCGCATATCTCTTTATCGGCAAAATCAACTAATATCCAGCCGACGCCTTTTCTCAAGGGATATGCCTTGAATTTTCCGTTTATTTCGTCTGCGCCTTTTTTCAGGTCGGCGCCCTTTTCTCTGTATGCGGTTGAAATAAAATGTACTGCAAAATCAGTTCCCGAGGTACGGCAAGAATCGAGGAAGGGCTTTGCGCATTTTTCCCATTTGTTTTCATATGAAAGTCCGTATCTGTCCTGAATCATAGCCTCGAAGCTAACCGTACGCATCAAAGGCAAGGGATGAAATTTCTTTTTGGAGTCCTGATCCTTCCAATAGGAAAAATCGAGACCGCAGCTTCCTCTTTCACGGAAGCTCCTTCTTCTCTTACAGCGGCGCATAAGTACGATTTTACCTCTGCACTCCGAGAGAAGCGGATTTTCATTTTTCAGACACCATTTATTCTCGTTGTCTGTTATGTATTTTTCAAAGAAAGCCGTGAAAAAGCCTCTGTTCTGTATTCCTCTGTCCTGCTTGATACTCAGCACAAGAGTTTCGCGGGGATTATCTTTAAGAAAAGCATAAAAAAGCTCAAGCAGACTGTCAAAGCTCAGCTTTTCCGTTTTGCTCTCATCAGTGAAGCAGTCGGCTAAACTGTGGACCAAAAAGAAATCCCCGCCCTTTTTGTGAAGACGTATATCGAAAAGCCTGATGCCGATTCTGAGCTGTTCTTCAACCGTAAGACTCTGGCATCTGCACATTTTTTCCATAGCAACATAAGCAGTTGCACTGTCGTGAGTGCCTGCTAAATTGAGCATAGAAAGATATATGTCGTCATTAAGGCGGGAAAGTATCATTGTTTCACCCCGTTATGAAATTGTTGTTTTATCTTCGGAAATAACACCGATATAGCTCTTGCCTCTGTTTACCTGAAGCTCACTTCCGTCGGCGGCATAGAATTTTATTTCACTGTCCTCAGTCGGCTTTTCCCAGGTGATTTCCTGAACGGTACCCTTGGTAATATAGTAGCCGTTGCCGCCTGTCCAGTCAACCTCCATAATACCGCTGTCATTATATACATGAACATCGGTCTGGAGTACAAAAAGATTTGTGAAGTTAAGCTGTTCGCCGCTTCTCTGATCGGTGTGGTTATTACCCGAATGAAGCTTATAATAGGTTCCTGTTTCCTCGTTATAGTTAAAGGTACTGTAATAGCTCTTTGAGAAGGTAAGCACTGCCTTGGTACAAGTGCCGCTACCCTTGGCTTCACTGCCTGCGGCACAGAAATTGAAGGCGTTTACGTCTCTGCCCTCGGCGTAGTCGGTTCTCATACCGTAATGCTCAAGTGCTGAGGGAATATCGGGTCCCTTGAGGTAAGCAGTATGTTCACTTGAATAGGTCTTGAGCCTTTCCGGGTCTCTGCCAAAAAGCCTGTCATAACCCTTGTTACCGTCGAAATGGTCCGTCTTTTTAAGCTGAGGCTCACCGAGAAGCTTGTTACTGCCGAAGCAGAAATAAACCGCATCGTAGCTCTTGGCAAAAATGGGATAATAATATCTGCAGCTTCTCACCGAGCAGACCTCGGGCACCTTTGTGTAGTCGGCATAAACGCCCATCATACGGGTGATACCGCCCTCAACAACGATTTCGTAAATTATATCTGCATCGCTGATACCGTAAGAGGGAAGAGCAGCCTTGATATTGTTTATCATAACAGCCATAGGTCTTTTCCCCGAAGCGGCCTCGGTCACATCGTAAAGGCCTGTGAGGCGGTTTATATAATTGCCCTGTCCGTCGGTGTTTTCTTCAGCGACGGGAATATTCTGTATTATATCCTCCGGCTCTGCTTTCTGCTGCTCGGTTGTTTTCTGCGCCGTAGTCTCTGTTGTCTGTTCCTCTTCCGGATTGTTCTTTGAACAACCGTAAAAGCAGGTGCATATAATAACAGCCGCCAAAAGCAGACTTAATATTCTTTTCGCTTTCATTCTTATTTCTCCTCCCGGGTATTTCATCCTCATCAGTATAACACTATTTTTGTCATTTTTCAACATAATATTATTAAAAGCTTATTACAAGTCAGTTACGAAAAGCTATGAAAGCTCTTATCCGTTTTTTTCCCTTGCTTGGCGGAAAACCATAAAAAACGCAGCACTTTGCGTACTGCGTTTTTTCTGATTTTTATCTGTTATTATTCACCAAAGATAGCTTTAATGAGTTCTTCGATAATCTCACCGATCTTTATCATAATTGCGGTAAGATCTTCCCAGAACATACCCAGGCTCCAATCGGGCTCCGGATTATCTACGATTTCTCTTTTATTTTCGTTCATCATCTTTTCCTCCTTATTTAATAAAGGCTTGCGCCTCATCTTGAGTTAATTATATAATGATATTCATATTTTGTCAATATCTTAAAAGGGCGGCAAAACCGAAAAAGCAAAAAACATTCTTCTTACACCTTGATTTAAGGCTGAATATACTGTAAAATCAAGTATAGCTGTAACAAAAGCCCACAGTCGGAATTAAAGCTTTTAAACCAATCAGCATATAAAAATATCACCCTTTTGGAGGACAAAAAATGACTTGTGATGTAAGAATCAAAAAGCTCCGTGAAAATGCGGTTATTCCCACCTACGGCAGTGCCGATGCCGCAGGTGCTGACCTTTATGCGGCTATAGACGCCCCCGTTACCATTGCTCCCGGTGAAACAAAGTTTATCCCCACAGGCCTTTCCTTTGAAATTCCTCAGGGCTATGCAGGCTTCGTTCACGCAAGAAGCGGACTCGCCTCAAAAAGGGGCCTTGCTCCCGCCAACAAGGTAGGCGTTATCGACAGTGACTACCGAGGTGAGGTTATGACTGCTCTTCACAACCACGGCACCGAGAGCCAGACCGTAGAGCCCGGCGAAAGGATCGCTCAGATGGTAATTGCACCCTATATTACTGCAAACTTTATTCTTTCAGATGAGCTTGACAGCACTGAAAGAGGCGAGGGCGGCTTCGGCTCAACGGGACGCAAGTGAGAGAATAGTCTATCTGCAAAAAGGTCGAGACTTTGCGTCTCGACCTTTTTAGCTTTGAATAAAATCAGCTTCTGTCATTTTTGATCTTTCTGAGAACAAATCCTGCAAGAGCAGAGAATACCACAACAAACACAATAAGCATACCTAACGCAAAGAAGAAGTGTCCGCCGGTATATTCAAAGAAATCCTCGGCATGTTCAAAGAAATCCTCGCTCCGACTTATCATTGTATCATAGAAGCCTTCGTCTTTACAGGTCTGTTCCATCTTTGATTCAAGGGCGTTAAGGTTAGCTGTTGTGCCCAAGCCCTCCATTGAGAAGCGGCAGGCTACTATCCAGGAAACCGCCTCCGTGGCTCCGCTGAGCTTAAAGAGAAGACCTGAGAAAAGAAGCTGAGGCATAAGAAGCAGGGGTGCTACCGTCATAGCTCTGTCTGCATTTTTGAAAAGGGAGGAAACGAAAAGTCCCATTGCCGTTGCCGCAAATGCGGTGAGAAATATGGTAAGGAACATTTCTAAGATTGCGGGCATTACAACACCTTCATCGGGAGTTCCCACGGTGACGGCAAAAACAGTTGTGAGCAAAAGAGCCTGAATTACGCATATAAGACCCATAACAATGAGCTTTGAGAAAATATACGCATCAAGTCGCAGACCCGTCATATATTCGCGCCTCAGAATAACACGCTCCTTACAGACCTCCTGTATGGAGTTAAGGGTACCTACCCAGAAGGCGGAGCAGGAAAGAGCAAAGAGCAGACTCTTTGTCATTTCAAGCTGTTCAAACTGCTTACCGTCGGCAACAAAGGAAATCAGAAGTCCGAGAATGGGTGCCTGAAGAAGAAGCATCATCAGACGCACCTTGTCATTTCTGAGAATGTGAAGGTGACGGGAAGCAAGAACCTTTATCTGATGCTTTAAATCAGGCTTTACTGCCTGCTTTTTTTCTTTTGAAGCGGCCTGAGGCTTTGCTTGCGGTTTAACCATACTGCTGTATTTTTTCTGCCAGTAGTCAGCGTGGTCCGAGATGAGATTATAAACATCAACCATATCGGTAACGCCGAAAAACTCCTGTGCCTGCTTATAGCTGCCGCAGAAGCAAAGCTTTCCGCCCGTACCCATAAAGACAATCTTATCGCACATATGAAGATTCAGCGTGCTGTGGGTAACAAAAATAACGGTTTTACCCTTGACTGCCATACTTTTGAGAGTTCTCATAAGATTTCTTTCCGTTCCCGGGTCGAGACCTGAGGCAGGCTCGTCAAGGAAGAAGAGATTGGGGTCTGAGATAAGCTCAACAGCTATGCTGGCTCGCTTTTTCTGACCGCCGCTGAGCTTTTTGATAAGAGTATCCTTTCTCTGAGTCAGCTCAACGGTATCAATCACCTTCATAATAACCTCGTTACGCTCTGCCGCACTTGTATCCTTAGGCAGACGAAGCTTTGCGGTATATTCGAGCATATCATAAACGGTCAGGTTTTCATAAACAATATCCTTCTGAGGAACATAGCCTATGATATTTTTAAGAGCCTCAAAATTATCATAGAGGTCAACACCGTTAACTCTTACCTCACCTGAGGTAGGCTTGTTATAGCCGCTTATGCAGTTCATAACCGTTGATTTACCTGCACCTGAGCCGCCCACAATAGCCACAAGCTCACAGGGCTCGATTTTCAGGCTCACATTGTCACAGATCAGCTTTTTGCCCTTGTCAACAGTTTTGACTATATTAGAAGCATCAACGCCGATGCCGTTGCTGAAGGTGCAATAGCTGATCCTTGCCGCACTGAATATCAGCTTGGAGTTTGTTATCATTATAACATCCTTCTCGTGAAGGACACATTTTCCGTTAAGCTTTCTGCCGTTGACCCAGACGCCGTTTGTGCTTCCCTTATCTATGAGCACATACTGACCGTTTTCAAGAGCTATCTGTGCGTGTACCTTTGAAACGCCGACATGATTGAGGTGTATATCGCAGCCTTCGTTACGGCCGATAACAAGGGAAGCTCTGCCCTGCAGATTCACCGTATTCCAGCGTTCCGAATCGGAAACGGCGGAAAAGACAATAAGCACACCCTCAGCAGTGGCGCCTGCTCCGTCGTCAATTCTGATTGCGGTGTTGTCTCTCAGACCGTAGCTTTTTACCGGAACTCCGTTGATGAGAAGTCCGTTTGTGCTGCCAAGGTCCTCAACGATGCACATTCCGTTAACAAGGCGGAACTGACCGTGTCGCTTGGACACAAAATAGGACTGAAGAACGATATCGTTACCGCTCTCACGGCCAAAGGTGATAACACTCTTTCCGAAGGAATTAAGGTCGTACTGCCTGGGACCGTAGGCTCCGTCAAAGACCGTAATCTTTGCCCCGTCACTGTTACGCGGCGAATCATTACGGAAATAGACGGTTTTATCAAGATCATTCATCATAAAATCATACCTCCGATTTTTATCACTTAATAACAGCTGCATCCACAACGGCGATGCGGCTGTAATCTGTTTCACAAGCCTCTATGCGTATTTCGAGCTTTTTACACTGTGCAACATCAATATCAAAATCAATCTTTGTCGAAGCTCGTCTGAAATCGGTTATTTCCTCTATGAGAACGTCGTCAACATAGATGCTTATATTGAAGCTGCTCTCTGAGGATGTATCCTGTGAAACAACAAGACTGCCCTTGAATATGCTGAACTGCTCATCAAGGTTATAAACAGCATATGAAGTGTCATAGCTTGAATCAAACAAATAGCAGTCACTATAGCTGTTGCCGAAGGAATCGGTGAATTCCTCAGCCTTATATGAATAGTTTTTGGAATCCACAACAACAAGCTTATTAAGCTCTGAGGGTCTCAGGGAGTCTATCCCCTCAAGCTTTTCCTTAAGCGCTTCGCTGTCGGGAAGAAGCTCAAGTGCTTTTTCAAGAAGCTCAGCCGCTCCGTCATAATCCTTGTTTTCAATAAGAGCATCGGCCTCCTGCAGCTTAAGCTCTTCAAAGGCAAGACAGTATTCTGAAAGCTTATCCTTTATTTCAGCATCATCTTCAATGAGCTCAAAGCCGTCCTTAAGACATTCAAAGGCCGAAACATAATCCCCCTGCTCAATAAAGGCATCCGCTTTTTCAAAAAGCTCCAAACGGTAGGCAGCTATGGCTTCTTCCAGATTTTTCATAGCCGCAGTGTAGTTAGGGTCATTCTCGCTTACCTTGCGGTAATGCTCAACGGCACTTTTATAGTCGCCTCTCTGACGGAATTCCTCAGCTATTTCATAGGCCTCATGGGAATTGTTAAGCTTATCGAGCTTTTCTTTTACAGAAGTTATTTCCCCCTCAAGCTCAGGAATATCCATAGCAGAAAGGGTGTCGAGCTCCGCATAGGCATCGACATAACTGATTTTTCCCCCTTCAAATTCTTTATAGAGGGAATCAATACGGCCTCTGAGCTCCTCAGTCAGACCTTCCTTCACAGTGATAAGCTGACCGTAAAGCTCAAGCGCCTCGTCATACTTCTTTTTATTCATCGCCTCCAGAATTTCCTGCGACAGCTTTTCATCCTGCAAGGCTTCAAGCTCGGCTTTAACAGCCACCGCTTTTTCCTTTAAGTCTGCAATATTCAGCTCTTCAACAGCCTTAAGCTGAGCCATTGCGTCCTCATATTTGAGGCTTCCCTCCAAACAGACCGACCTGACGTTGTCAAGATGCTCGTTGAGTCCTTTGATAAGGATTATATTGTCGGCCGAAACCCTCTGAAGATAATCACGGGCGCCCTCATAGTCCCCTGCCTCAAAGCATTCAACAGCCTTGGTTGCAGGATATATGTAAGTCATTGCGCCGTAGCCTGCAACACATAAAACGGCAAAAACAAGAATAAGAGGAATAATAATTTTCAGCTTACTGCCCTTTTTCTTTTTAACCTCTGCCGTCCTGACAGTACCGTTCTGTGTTTTTGATACGGTATTGATGACGGTAGAATCCTTTTGTGTTTTTTCCGCCTTCACTGCCGTACCCGTTGCCGTATTCAGAGCCGTACTGTTAACGGTACCCACTGCAGTGTAGGAAAAGCCTGTGGTGCTCAGATTCATTCTCTGCATTTCGCCAAGAGTAATGAGCGCCTTTTTCATAGCCGTGGGAGTCTCAAAGCGACCCTCGGGCGAATAGGCGCAGGCGGCAAGAACAATCGATGCCATCTGCTCACTTGCATTGACGGGAGCGGGAATAACCTCACCTCTGAGTCTGCGGTCAACGGCATTTTTTCTTTCCTGATACTGAATCTGCTGTGCATAGGGATCAATAAAGGGAAGACGGTTATTGTTAAGAAGCTTGTAAAGCACAAGTCCCAAAGAATAAATATCCACCGTTGCATCATATTTTTTACCCGTTGCGACCTCGGGCGCCATATAGTTGTAGGTACCCTTTGAGGAAAGGGCTCCGCTTGTTTTTTCAAGCTCCTTAGCTATGCCGAAATCACCTATTTTATAGTCACCGAAGGAGGATACAAAAATATTTTCAGGCTTAATGTCTCTGTGTATTATCTTTCTCTGAGCGCAAAGCTCAAGAGCTGTACACATATCAATGCCCAGCTTGATAACCTCCTGCTCGCTCATCTGTCGGTCTGCAACATAATCGGTGAAGGGAGTCAGAAGCTCCATTCTGATGAAAATATCCCAGCCGATCCTGTTTTTCTGTTCAACAACTCTGAAATCCTCAACGGAAACTATGTTTGAGGTACCCTTGAGAGTTTCAAGAAGCTTAACCTCGGTTATAAAGTCGTTGACTATCCCCTGAAGATAAGCCTTTGTTGCATCGTTATCCATACCCTCGGCACGAAGAGAATTGATTTCTGCATCATTCTGAGGAATTGATATAACCTTAACCGCAGCATAGGTAGTCACGGAAAGCTCACTGCGGACAACCTTATAAACCTTACCGAAGGAGCCTTCGCCGATTTGCTCGACGACCTTCCATTCAGGCCAGACTGCCGCTAATTTTTCAACGCTCATTTTTGAAATTCCTTTCTGCTTTTTATATTAAAAGAGCGACTTTTTCTTCACATCGCATATAAGAATCGTTATATTATCTCTTCCGCCTGCATCAAGCGCCTGCCTGAGAAGTACGCTGCAGCATTCCTCTGAAGAAACCCCGCTGCTCAGCACCTTCTGTATCTGAGAAAGCTCAACCATATCCGTAAGCCCGTCGGAGCAGATGAGAAAACGGTCTGCTTTTTTATACTGAAGTGAAGTATAATAGGGCTGGATGATAAATTCGCTCTCAGGCACGCCTAAGAACTGAGTTAAGGGAGCCTTGCCCGCAACATATTCAAGGCAGTGGTCAACGGAAAGCTGTGTGAGTGTTCCGTCTGTAAGGCGGTATATTTTGCTGTCACCTATATTGCAAAGGAAAATGTCTTTTTTTGCAAAATTAATAAAACAGCCTGTACTGCCCATATTTCCCACTCCGTTTTTCCGGGCAAAATCGCATATATTACCGTTGATTTCACGGCAGGCATCAAGGAGAAAATCCGTCCCTTCGGACACCTCAGAGCTGCATTTTTCATTAAGGGTAGCCGCAGCGATATATGCCGCATATTCACCGAGCTGTTCCCCGCCCATTCCGTCAAAAACCGCCAGAACGGGTGAAGCCGAGGAATATACCGTACCTGTCCTTATTCCCTCAAAACCGTTGTTTTCATAATTGAGATAAAAGCCCTCGCACCAAAAGTTATCCTGATTTTTTCTTCTCATTTTACCTTTGTTGCAACAAAGACTATATTCTATAACGTATTTCATTGGCATACCTCTCCGATTTGCTGCGATTCACGGGAAAAGAACTTTATTCTCTCTCTTTTTCCGTCTCTGAAAAGCTGAGCTGTGAAATGGATCTGTTTAAATTAGATAATAACACAGTTCAAATAAAAAATCAATAATTATACAGTCGGACCATTTGGTGAAAAAGCAAATTTTTAAACAAAAATTCAGCAGGTATTCTTAAGTCACTGCAGCTTAAAAACACCTGCTGAAATATCACATTCCGAAAAGAATATCTGTTATTCTGCCACTCTTTCAACGGTATAGCCCAGCTCTCTGAGATTATCCGCTATTGCATCATCACCGATAACATGGGCGGCACCCACACAGATGAATACCTCTTCGCCCGATTCAAGAGCGTCCACGGCATAATCGGTCATGCTCTCGTTTCTTTCCTCAATCATGGCTTCGTTATATTCCTCATAGAGCTCAGCTTCCTTTTCGTCCTCGATTTCGCCCTCGGCACCGATAAGCCTTATAAGAACCTTCTCATCACCTGAAGCCCACGCATCCATCATTGCCTTGTAGCTTTGCTCCAAAAGCTTTGTTTGTGAGTAAGTCTCAATGGTGCTTTCAAGCAAATAAACCTGAAGCTCCGGTGAAAACTCACTGAGCATTCCGTATTGGAATTCTGCAGACTCAATCTCAAGAATTTCCTTATCCGCATCCATAGCGCGGTTGATAAGGTGAATATCCACACCGAGCTGAGTATCAATATCTAAATTCAGAACGGCACAGCTCTCAATAAGGCTGAACCACATCGAAGGCATATAATAATCAAACATACTGCTATAAATGCCGTTTTCTTTAAGAATATCAACTGCGGCACTGTAGGTTTCCTCAGAGACATGATCCTTAATGGTCGTACCGTCGGTATAAACCAGTTTCTGCAAAGCGTTCATCTGTCCGCTTATATCGGATTCAAATGCAACCACGTTTGCTTCAACCGCCAGCGCATCGCTTGAATCAAAGGCATCAAGCACATAATCGGGAAGAGGATAATAGTCCTCTCTGCCGATGTGAATAGAGCCGAAAAGCCAGATAACATTTCCCTCGCCGTCGCTGACCTTATAAAGTATGGGGCCTTCGGGGTAAACGGCTTCAACGGGCTTGGTTGTATCGGGCTTGGTTATATCGGGCTTGGTTGTATCGGACTTGGTTTCGGTTACGTCGGGATCATCCGGTATATGACCACCGCCCTTTGAGCCCGAGGAGCAAGCAGTCAGAACAAAGCAGAGCACCACCGCCAACATCAAAGCTAAAAATCTTTTCTTCATTTTCATCCTTCCTTTCAAGTAATATTCTTTCAAGTATATCCGAAAATATTATTTTCAACCTAACAAATAATCGGAAACGAGCATCACACAAAAGCCCATAAGCAAAGCATAGGTTGCCCCTTTTTCGGCGCCGTGGGCGTGAGTTTCGGGTATCATATCGGCACTGACAACATAAAGCATGGTACCGCCGGCAAAAGCAAGAGCAAAGGGCAGTATCACACTTGCCACGCTTACCGCAAAATAGCCTATGAGAGTACCGAGGATTTCAACCAAACCTGTTGCTGCAGCTATAAGAAATGTTCTTTTCGGGGTTACACCTGCCGCAAGCATAGGGCCGATAATAACCATACCTTCGGGTACATTCTGCAAAGCAATGCCGCCGGCAATAACGAGAGCGTGTGCGGTGTTTTCAGAGCCGAAGCCCACGCCCGCCGCAATACCCTCGGGCAGATTATGAATAGCTATTGCCATAACAAAAAGCAGAACCTTACTCAGCCTTGCACTCTCTTCAGCTGCTTCGCTGCCGCCTGCAAGCTTATGCATATGAGGCACAAGCTTATCCACAAGGTTAAGGCAAAGGGCACCGACAAAAATTCCGATAACGGTGATAACTATTCCGTATTTTCCGCCGTAATCAACTGAGGGCACAATAAGGCCGAGCACCGCCGCAGAGAGCATAACACCCGCCGCAAAAGAGAGTATGATATCTGTAAATTTATGTGATATTTTTTTGAAGGCGAAGCCGATCAGCGCACCGAAAACCGTTGAACCGCCCACGCCGAGAGCTGTTAAAAGAACCATCTGCATCGGCAACACCGTCCTTTCGTTAAAGCAGATACAGCTTCTTATTTTCAGTATATCATCTGCTTTTTCCGTTGTCAACAAAAATCAGCACCCTAAAAGGAGTGCTGAAAAGCTTTAAACACTTTTTTCGTACGCGGGCAGGCGCCCTGCCTATAACAACTCAGCACCCCGCCAAGTTGACGAGGTGCTGAAATTTTCACTTTTCATCCGAAGACACAGAACCGTCGCTGTGTTATTCCCGTTGACGGTTTTTGAAGAACCCCTCAGACGGCTTAGCCGCCAGCTCCCCTTTCAGGGGAGCCGAGGCTTAACTTTTAGTTTTCATCTGAACACATAGAACCGTCGCTGTGTTCCTAAACCGTATTACTCCTTCCGTCACGGCTATGCCGTGCCAC
>JAZSPQ010000013.1:0-4725 GCA_045537485.1 Acutalibacteraceae bacterium
ATTATAAGCGATATGCAATATGCAAACACACACTGATAGGAAATAGCAAATACAGTCCACTTCCAGTTGTTCATCTCTCTTCTGATTGCGCCCATAGCCGCAAAGCAGGGAGCGCAAAGAAGATTAAAGGCAAGGAAGGAATAAGCGGCAACGGGAGTGAAAATACCCTGCAATGCCTGCCATATTTCCTGACCGTTTTCAGATACCTCTGCGTTGCCGAAAAGCACACCGAAGGTTGAAACAACATTTTCCTTGGCGATAAGACCGGTAAAGGTTGCAACAGCACTCTGCCAGTTGCCGAAGCCGATGGGTGTAAATATCCGGGCAAAGATATTACCGATAGTGGCAAGAACCGAATTGTTGAGATCCTCAACCATACCGAAGGAACCGTTTTCAAAGCCGAAGCCCTGAAGGAACCAGAGCACCACCGTTGAAAGAAGGATTACCGTACCCGCCTTTTTAACGAAGGACCAGCCTCTTTCCCAGGTGGATCGAAGTACGTTTTTCAAGGGAGGCATATGGTAGGCTGGAAGCTCCATAACAAAGGGAGCCACATCGCCTCTGAAAAGCTTTGTCTTTTTGAGCATAATACCTGAAAGGATAATTGCACCGATACCCATGAAATATGCACTTGGAGCTACCCAGGCAGCTTCACCGAAAAGTGCGCCTGCAATAAGGCCGATAATGGGAAGCTTTGCCGAGCAGGGCATAAAGGTGGTGGTCATAATCGTCATTTTTCTGTCACGGTCACTTTCGATGGTTCTCGAAGCCATAATGCCGGGAACACCGCAGCCCGTACCTACAAGCATAGGGATAAAGGACTTACCCGACAATCCGAACTTTCTGAAAAGCTTATCAAGCACAAAGGCAATTCGTGACATATATCCGCAGCCCTCAAGAAATGCGAGGAAAAGGAAAAGCACAAAAATCTGAGGTACGAAGCCGAGAACTGCACCTACACCGCCAACGATACCGTCGAGAATAAGACTCTGAAGCCAATCGGCACAGTTGAGAGTTATAAGAAAAGACTCAACAAGCATAGGTACGCCGGGGATAAACCTGCCGAAAAGCTGCCAGCCCTCACCAAATACGCCGTCGTTCATCCAATCCGTCACCCAAGTTCCCACAGTGGAAACGGAGATGTAATATATAAGGAAAATTACCACCGCAAAAATGGGAAGGGCGAGGAAACGGTTTGTAACGATCTTATCAATTTTATCGGAAAGGGTCAGCCCGTTCTTATTCTTCTTTGTGTAGCAATCTGCAAGAATTTTTGCTATGTAATCGTACCTTTCGTTGATGATAATAGCCTCGGAGTCATCGTCAAACTCCTCTTCAACGTGAGTGATGTCCTTTTCAATATGAGAAAGCACAGACTTATCTATTTTCAGCTTTTCGATAACCTTGCTGTCTCTTTCAAAAAGCTTAACGGCATACCATCTCTGCTCCTCATCGGGAAGGTCGTGGAGAATCGCCTCTTCGATATGTGCAAGAGCGTGTTCAACCTCACCCGAGAAGTTATGCTGAGGAATTTTTCTGCCCTTCGCCGCCGCCTTTTTAACAGCCTCTATCGCTTCCTCAAGACCTGTTTCTTTGAGTGCGGAGATTTCAACAACCCTGCAACCAAGGTGTATCGAAAGCATATCAATATCTATTTTATCACCGTTTCTTCTCACAATATCCATCATATTGATGGCGATAACAACGGGAATTCCCAATTCAGAAAGCTGAGTGGTAAGATAAAGGTTTCTTTCAAGATTGGTACCGTCAACAATATCGAGAATAACATCGGGCTTTTCATCAACGAGAAAGCTTCTTGCCACTACCTCTTCAAGAGTATAGGGTGAAAGCGAGTATATACCTGGAAGGTCAACCACGGTTATATCGGGATTTTTCTTTACCTTGCCTTCTTTCTTTTCAACGGTTACTCCGGGCCAGTTACCTACGAACTGATTTGCACCGGTCAGCGCATTGAAAAGCGTTGTTTTGCCGCAGTTGGGATTACCCGCAAGGGCAACTTTTATGCTCATATCTGTCTTCCTTTCAAATTACTCTTTTAATTAAAATCTCACCCCGGGAAAGAGAGCTTAATAATATTGCAAAAGTCAACCCCTCAGTCAAATCTGCTATGCAGCTTTGACAGCTCCCCTTTCAAGGGAGCCAAGGCTATAGTTTATGCTTTTGCGCATCCATTATGCCCTGCGTTCGCAATTCTGCATTAGCTTTCAAAAAATCCCGCAGGGATTTCCCCTTAATACTTACTACTTACTTCTGACTACTTGGCCTGCACATAAATTATAAAGCTGAAACCTCAATCATATCGGCGTCTGCTTTTCTCAGTGAAAGCTCATAGCCTCTGACAAAAAGCTCCATAGGGTCACCTAAGGGTGCAACCTTTCTGACATATATCTCAACGCCCTTTGTTATACCCATATCCATAATTCTGCGCTTTATTGCGCCTTCGCCGTTGACCTTGAGCACCTTTGCTTTGTGCCCTACCTTTATATCCTTGAGAGTCATACCCTTCTCCTCTTTTCAATGATACTTATAATTATATCTATGTTATTTTAAAGTTAGTTAGCTCTAACTCTACCGGCTTTATATAGGTTAGCCTTAACTAACCTATTGATATATTAATCCATTATTTTACATTTGTCAAGGTTTTTTCAAATTTTTTCTTTTTTTCTCCTTTTCTCGACATAAAATAATGCTCCGATGATATATGCAATACCACCGGAGCATTTCGCTTTATAACCGTCTTATGCTGAATTTTATATTATAATCAGAATAAACCGACAATTCTTAAAAGATAAGCAATAATGTTTTTAAAGAATGAAACGATCTTATCCCAAAGGCTTAATTCGCCTTCCTTTTCTGCTTCAACCTCGTAACCGGGAAGAGTTGCGTTGTTGTCCGCAGGGCTTTCGTCTGTTGAAAATTCAAGAATCAAGGGGCTTACAACGCTTGTGATAAAGAATTCTATACCCTTTGCCTTTTCAAGACCTGTGCCTACAAGCTTGAAGATACCGTCGGGTATATCAGCACCGAGGAAATTGCAGGCTACGGTCATAATCTGTGCATACTCCTGAGCGGTTACCCGGTCGAGAGTGTAATTAAGCACACCTGTAAAACCTGAAACGAGGATGTTGAATTCCTTTGTTAAAATTCCGTGATTTTCATCGCCGAGAATGTGAGCGAGATATAAATCAACTGCCAGATCAATAAATGCTTCATATTCGCTTTCAGGTATTGTTAAGCCGTACTGTGAGATGATTGCTTCAAGGCTCTTGCCCTTTTCTGTTTCATCCTCTGCATAAACAGGCATACAGATTGCTTCAACGAAGACGGGAAGAATACTGTCAATAATTGCACCGAGCTCTGCATCTTCTGTTGCATCAAGCTTAAGCATCGACTTGATTTTGGAAGGTGTAAGATATTCCTTTATAATCTTCTCAGTGCCGATTGTGAGCATATTTTCTGCATATTCGGGGAAGCTTTCTGTTGCAAGATTATAGGTTGCATCTGTTATCTTACCCTGAAGAGCAGCTGTATCGATTGATTCGATAAACTTTGTTTGAATCTTAACCTTTTCACCGAAGGTAACAACTCTGTAGGGACAGGGATATGCGTTGATTGTGGATGAAACGATGTCATAAATTGTAACACCGTTTGAACCTGTGTATGATGCGATGTCGTGGTCATGAGTGTGACCTGTGAAGGTGTATTTAACATTATACTGTGCAAAAAGCTCCGGAAGATTAAGCTCGGGGCTAAGAATTGAACCGGGATGTAACACCTCAACGAGAACAAGATGCTCAAGAAGATTATAATGGCTTATGGCAATAACCTTTTTGCCGTCTGCCTTTGCAGCCTTGAGCTGAGCTTCAATCCATGCGTAAAGCTCTTCGTTTAGATTCTGAACGCTGCGGGGCTTTGTTGCATCGATAGCAAGAACTCTGTATTCATCATCAATATCTGCAACATAGGAAGCTGTTTTTGTATCAACAGCGACAGCCTGATCATAAACTAATTCTGCGAAGAAAGCCTTATATTCTTCAACTGTGCAACCATTGTAATAGTCATGATTTCCGGGAACCGGATAAACCTCTATACCTGTTTCTGCTTCAAAGGCTGTAAGCTTTTCAGCCATATAAGCAAGCTCTGCATCTGTGCCTTTGTCTGTGATATCACCGGGAAGAAGGATAGCTGTGCTGCCGTTTGCTGCCGCCTGCTTTAAGAATTCGTCAATAATAAGCTCATTTTCAAGTTTTAACTGACCGGTACTTACTACATTGGCATAATCCTCTTTGTATGTGCCGTCGGCAACGTTTTCAGCCTTGGCAGTGTGATTGTAGTGAAGATCATTTGCAACCGTGATAATAAGATCGCTGTTTTCTTCTGCTGATACACCTATTGCTACCATTGAGAAAAGCATAAGTGCACTTAAAAGAACTGAAAGAATCTTTTTCATTGTTTTTACTCCTTTGTAAAAATTTATATGCACTCAACTGCCGCTTTCTGACAGTGGAGTCCTTTAACATATTTCTCTGTGTATGCCTTGAAGCCTGCAACGGTTTCTTCATCAGGTGCAACGCATACACATTCCGCATCTTTGAAAACCTTTTCGGAAAGGAACTCGGGAAGAGTCATCGTACCCTTGTTGATGCGGTAGGAGGCGAGAAGAGCCATACCGTAGGGACCGCCTTCACCTGCGGTTTTCATAAC
>JAZSPQ010000031.1:0-22946 GCA_045537485.1 Acutalibacteraceae bacterium
TGTGGGACTCGAACCCACATCTCACTCCACCTAAGAATATTGGTATAAAATTAACATTGTGTCAATCGCTTTTTAGGTAAAAGCGGTTGTTATAACTAATTCTTAGGAGGGATTTATTCTATCCATTGAACTAAGGAGGCGTGCTTTTTCAGTGCCTTTTGATTTTACCATTGTTTTAGTTTTATGTCAACCGAATTTTAAATTTGGGATGGTTTTTTCACTGTTATTTTGTGACGTTTTTCAGGCGCGTTTTCAATTTTTTAAAAATTAAGTGCAGTAGTTAGCATTTTTCTGCGTATTTATGAACAAAAAAATAACAATAGCCCCATTTGCTTCATTTTCGCCTGTGTTTGTGATATAATCCGCTGTTAGAATGGCATAGGATTTATATCTGTAATGCAACAAATTATTGCAACAATTCAGGAGGACTGACAAAATGAAATTACCGCCTATTGCAATGGGAGCAAGAATTGAACCCTACCCTCAGACTACTATGTTCGGCGCTATTGCTGCCGCAGCTAAGAGGACTCCCGATGCTCCCGCTCTTGATTTTATGGGTAAAATCACAGACTTCAAGACATTTGTGGAAAAAATTGAGCTTGCCGCAGGTGCCTTTTTAAAATACGGAATAAAGAAAAAGGATGTTGTAACCATCTGTATGCCCAACACACCCCAGGGCCTTATCTGCCTTTACGCTCTTAACCGTATCGGCGCCGTTGCGAATATGGTACATCCTCTTTCCTCTCAGAAGAATATTACCTTCTATCTTGATTATTCCGAAAGCAAGATGATTCTCACTCTTGACCAGTTCTATGAGAAGGTGAGAAAGGCTGTTGATGAATCGGAAACAAATGCAACCATCCTCACCGCACGTATTCAGGATGAGCTTCCCTTTATTAAGTCTGTTGCATTCAAATATCTCAAAAACAGAGAAAACCTTAAATACCCCACAGCCAAGACAGACCTTCTTTGGAGTGAATTTGTGAAAACAGGCGCAGGCGCAGCCCTTCCAGAGGTTGAGTTTGACAGAAGCAACACTGCCGTTATTCTTTACAGCGGCGGCACCAGCGGCACTCCCAAGGGTATTATGCTTTCAGATTATAACTTCAACGCACTCGGCTGTCAGGTTGCCGAGATTGCAGGCTGTAAGCTTGACTACGGCTGCAAGTTCCTTTCTGTTATGCCTATTTTCCACGGCTTCGGCCTGGGTATCGGTATTCATACCGTTCTTCAGAACAGTGCAATGTGTATTCTTATTCCTCAGTTTACAAAAGAAAGCTATGCTAAGGCTGTGCTTAAGAATAAGCCTAACTTTATCGCCGGCGTACCCACTCTTTATGAGGCGCTCTTAAAGGTTGATATTTTTAACGGCAAGGATCTTTCCTTCCTTGTAGGCGTATTCAGCGGCGGTGACTCCTTAAGTCCCGAACTCAAAAAGAGAGCAGACGCATTCCTCAGAGAACACGGCGCAAACATACAGATTCGTGAGGGCTACGGACTTACAGAGTGCGTTACCGCTTCCTGCGTAACTCCCGTTGACCGTTCAAAGGAAGGCTCTATCGGACTTCCCCTTCGTGATATGATTTACAAGGTGGTTGAGCCCGGTACCTTTAATGAGCTTCCCAACGGCGAAATGGGTGAGCTTATTATCACCGGTCCCACACTTATGTTGGGCTATATGAAGGCTCCCGAGGAAAACGCCAAGACCATGCGTACTGACGAAAACGGTGTTACATGGATGTTCTCGGGCGATATGGGCTATATCGACGAGGAAGGCTTTGTATATTTCAAGCAGAGAATCAAGCGTATGATAGTCACAAGCGGATATAATGTATATCCCACCCATATTGAAAACATCCTTGACAAGCACGAGGCTGTCGACTATTCCTGCGTTATCGGCGTTAAGGATCCCTACAGAATGCAGAGAATCAGAGCATACATCGTGCTTAAGGCAGACTATGAAGCAAGCGAAGAAACAAAGCAGAAGATTCTCGAGCACTGTAAGCTCTATCTCGATGCTTATGAAAAGCCCAGAGAAATTATATTCAAAGACGAGCTTCCCAAGACTCTTGTAGGTAAGGTTGCTTATCACTCACTTGAGGAAGAGGCTGAAAAGGAGATGGCTGCCGTATGACATTTCTTGAAAGGTTAAAGGTGCGCAGAGGCTACAACTTCAACCGTACCGTTACTATGACTCTTATAAACATACTCAAGAAAAAGGTCATTCACGAAAACAATGTTCACCTTGAGTATTATAAGCCGAAGCACAAGAGCTTTATTCTCATAACCAATCATACCGAGTCCTTTGACCCGGGCTATGAAATGGCGGCAATGAAAAAATATATCCGTTATGTTGCAAGTGACCACACCACAAGAATGAAGACCGGTTGGCTTTACACGGTTATCGGCGGAGTAATTGTAAAATACAGAGACAGACCCTCAAAGGAGCTTACCGAAAAGATTATCAGAAATCTTAAGGCAGGCATCCCCGTAGGCTTACACGCTGAAGGTGCCATGACCTCAAACGGTCAGACAGGCTTTATTTCGGAGCATACGGGTCAGCTTGTGAAGGATTCGGGTGCGGCTCTTATTACCTACCGTTTTGTAGGCGGATATTTGAGAAAGCCCCGTTGGGCTGAAAGTCCGAGAAGCGGCCCCATTATCGGTCACTTTGTGGGTGAATATTCTCCCGAGGAGCTTTCCAAAATGAGCGTTAAGGAAATCACCGAGCTTATCAGACGTGATACCTATGTGAATGTTTACGACGAGCAGAAAAAGGACCCCAAGGAATATGCAGGTGAAAATCTTGCAGAGTGTGTTGAGCGTATTCTCTACGTTTGTCCGAAATGCAATCAGGTAGGAACTCTTCACTCGAAGGGCAACAGCCTCACCTGCGATTGCGGCTACAGTGTTGATATGGGCACTGACGGTCTTTTCCACGATACCGGCTCAGGACTCATCCACGATAACGTACTTTCGTGGGACTTATGGCAGAGAGAGGTATGGAAGGAAAAGGTGCTTTCCGCAAAGACCGGCGAATGTATCTTCTCCGAGGACGGACAGATTGTAAAGAAGGTTGAAGGTGACGAGGATACCGTACTTACGGAAAACGCAAAAATCAGCCTTTATCCCGAAAAGTTTGTTGCTGAATACGAGGGCAACACAATCACAATGGATATGGATAAAATCAAGCAGGTTTCACTTTCGCACAAGGATGCACTGCTGATTGTTGACGATAAGATTTTCCTTGATATCAGATGCCGTATTCCACGCTCGCCCAACAAATACATAGCCGCCTGGAGATATCTTACGGGTAAGGAATATTATTAAACTTAAAACCGCCTACGGGCGGTTTTTTTATGCAGAATGAAGGCTGCTCCGTGAAGTCTTTACTATTTACACAAAAATGATAAAATATTTTCAGAATATGAAAAATTTTAACCTGCAGAATTGTTTTATAGGTGAAAGGAGGTTTTAAAGGTGTATTCTTTAGCTAGCAATGAATACATAGAGCAGATTTTTGATTTGCACTCGGAATCCATGCTGAGGGCTGCTTTTGCGATTCTGAAAAGTAAAGAAGATGCAGAAGATGCCGTTCAGGAAGCTTTTTTGCGTTATATACAAAAAGATCCCGTGTTTAAAGATGAAGAACACGAAAAGGCGTGGCTGTTGAGAGTGACTATAAACATTTCAAAAAATATGCTGAAGGCATCAAACAATAAAAATCGACCGATTACCGAGGATATCCTATATGGCAAAAATCAAACGGATGAGGTTTTGCCCTGTGTGATGACACTTCCGGAACGTTATCGCGCGGTTATTCATCTGTATTATTATGAAGGCTACTCAATAAAAGAGATAGCTTCAGTTTTAAAGCTGCCGTCTGCGACTGTGGGAACCCGTCTTTCTCGGGCCCGCAGGATGCTCAAAAATACTTTGGAGGGAGATTTTGGTTTATGATTTTCGAAGAAAAATACCGAAAAGAAATTGACGAAATCAAGATAACTGAGAGTTTTCGCAGAGATACTGTAATAGCCATGCAAAGGGCGGCTGAAGGAAAGGAAAGTTTGTTGATGAAAAGAAAACCGATAAAGGTTTTAATTGCAGCTGTGGTATTGATTCTGATATTAACTTTAAGTGCCTTCGCAATAGGTTACTTGCTTTCAGCAGATGAGGTTGCTGAAAAAGTAGGCGATAAAGAGGTTGCAGAGTTGTTTAAAGAGAAGGATTTTAAACCTGAAACAATAAACAACGAAGAATATACCGTAACCTTACACGGAGTTGTGTTCGGCAAAGAGCTGAATGAAGCTGACGGTGTTGATATCAGCGAAGGCCGCAGCTATGCGGTGATTTCCGTTGCAAGAACAGACGGAACTGCACTCAATCAGATTGAAGGCTCGCCGCTTCAGATGGTTCCCGTTATTGAAGGGTATAGCCCTTCAACTGTTTGGAGCTTGGGCATATCAGCTTTCGGTCTTGAGCATGAGGGCGTTTTATACTATCTGTTTGACTATGGTGACCTTGAGATTTTTGCTGACAGAGCAGTATCGATTGTTGTTTTTGAGGGACATTTCCCGACAGCAGACATTCTCACCATGGATGAAGACGGAAAAACTGTCTACAGCGAAACCTATAGAGGCTTCAAGGGAATATTTGCCCTTGAAATGGACGAAACAAAAGCTGATCCTGAAGCAGCAGAAGAATTACTCGCAAACTTTTAAACAGGATATTTACGATTGTCACAAAAAAGAGCGGCCCTGCACAAGCCGCTCTTTAATTATATCTTAATGTGTTCTGTCTCTCCTGAAAGGATAGGTGTAAGCCGTCAGGCTGACGGAGAGGTCAAAATGCACCGAGCTGTTTTTTTTGGCACAAGCAGGGAACAGTCAAGACGGTTCGCCACCGTTCAAAAGCCTTTTCCGCCTTCTCACAACCGCCACTGCAATAAGGGCAATCAAACCGGTACCGCTTATAATTCCTCCGGGGATTATCCCGGGAACGGTATAGACCATTTCTATTTCGTGAGAGCCTTCGCTTATTTCAGCGGCGCAAAGATAGCCTGCAACCTTTAATACAGGTACCTCTTTTCCGTCTATATAGATTTTCCAGCCGCCGTCGTTGGCTATAGAGGTGACAAGAACTCCGTCTTTATCTGACGTAACGGTTCCTTTGATACGGTCAGTGTCGAATTTGGCTATTGTCATACCCTGAGACTGAAGTTTTGCCGCCTGTTCGTCTAAGTTGATATAATCTTCTCCCGTGAGAGCGAGCCATAGAGCCCTTTGAGCTTCCGGCCCCTGAGGGTGAGCATAGAGGTCGAAGGAGAGCACACCGCTGTCGGCAACAAAGGCGAGGGGCAGGGCATTTTCATTGTGTACCACCGTGATGCCGTCAGATTGCATAACATATTCAATTCCGAACAGGGCGTTGGTGATGTCGCTTTGCCAATAGTATACGCTTACGTTTTTTGCATATCTCGGTATGCCGAGCTGCTGAAAGAAGTTATATGCATCGGCACTCATTGTTGATGAATAATAGGTCACTCCCTTGTAGGAATACTGCTGAGGATAGTTGTTCTTTTTTACGTCTGCCCACTCTATGCGCATAAAGTCTGCTTCATCGTCGAGGGCGGTGAATTCGCTCATTGTGTAATCGTACTGTCTTATTGAGGAGGCAAGAGAAGCCCAGACATTTTTGCCCAGCTGATTGCAGGCGTTAAGACATACCTCAAGGCAAAGAATTGAGGATACAGCAACGAGTATCACCTTTTTGAGTGAGACTGCCGCAACAAACCCTGCGGTGAAGGAGAGGGCGAGGAAGATAAACAGAAAGCTTTGCCTGCCGGGGAGCTGATTGGGATAATGAAACCCGTGCCATATAAACTCACCGAGATTCAGACTCATTGTAAGGAACATAAAAATAAGAAATGCTGCAGATAAAAGCTTTTGTCTGAGCTTTATTTTTTTTGTAATCAGTGAAAGAAGAAGCAGAATTGCTGCCGTGAGTCCGAAATAAAGGTTTGGGGCATCGAATTCCAGTGAGGGCTTCTGAAAGGGGAGAAGCCTTACAAGCATTTCCTTAAGCGTGTATTTAAATTCAAGATTACCCTCAAAGCCGAGCTCACTTGCAATGGTGAGAGACAGTGCTTTATAAACGGGAATAAGCACCACAGCCGCAAGAGCAGCGGCAAGAAGGGAATAAAGAGCGAAGGCTACACCTTTTCTCAGAAAATCCGTAAGACTGTATTTGTCTCTGAGTGCAAGATAAATGAAATAAAGGCAGACGAAGATGCAGACCATATAGCTCAGATAGAAGCAGGACCACATACTGAGAAACAGTGTGATGACATAAAGAAAGGGAGATTTTTTGCTGTTGAGCTTTTCAAGGCCGAGAATGACCAAAGGCAAAAGCATAACAACATCTGCCCACATAAACTGATTCGCAAAGGCGAGCATATGACCGCTCAGACCGTAGCATACGGAAAGAACGGGGAAGGCAACACATTTTTTGATGCAGTCTGCTTTTGGGTATATATCGTAAAGTCTGTAATAAAAGAAGACCGATGCAAGACTGAATTTGACAGCAACAAGAAGATTTATTGCAACAAGCTGACCCGAGTGGGGCAGCAGATAGATTATAAACCACAGGGGACTGTTGGTGTAATAGGCACTTTGCGCCCAAAGATTAAAGCCGAGGGCACCGTTAAAGCTGTAAAATATTTCACCGTCCCTGATTGCCTGTGACATATTTTCAAGCATAGGGTAATACTGTGAAAAACCGTCCATAGAGCAGAGGGTTCTTTCGCCAAAGGGCGAGATTTCTCTTAAAGAGTAGCCGATAAGCACGGAAACAAGGGGAATAAGATAGGAAACAATACAGCCGATAAAAAGCTGCTTGTCTATCGGAAATTTCTCTTTTTTCACCGTATCACCTCTTTCTTAAATGACAGTATAACATTTGCAGGAAAATATATCAAGAAAAATTATCTGACAAAAATCTTAAGTTTTTCATCATTATAAAGCCGCCGGTCATTGAGCTTTTCACTGACCGGCGGTAAGCTTATTTCTGACTGTTATGTTTTTCGGCGGGTGTTTCTATTGAGTCAAGATACTCATTGCACTGTGCCAGACCGTCACCCACAAGAGCCAGTGTTCTTTGGTAGGATTCCTGAGCATTTTTCAGTCCGTCACTTGTTTTATCAAGGCCGAGAGAAGCGGCATCCATATTTTCACTCAAGGGCACAACAGCGTGAACCTTCTTGCCGTTTTCGGTGTAAAGATGCACCCAGGTGGGAGTGACATCCACTTCTTCAAAATATACACTGCCGTCGCTGTATTTTGAAAAGGTCATTTCAAAAATTGCCCCGTCCTCGGTGTGGCCTGTTTTCAGACCCATAAGATTTCTTCTCTGATTTGAAACGAAATTGCCTATGGAATAGATGCACACGGTTTTGCTTTCTCCGTCAGAAGAGGTGAGAAGCTCAACAGGCTCAACAACGTGAGGATGACCTCCGATAATAACATCAACACCCATATCGCAGAGCTTTTGAGCCATAGCCTTTTGCCAGCTGTTTGCCGAAAGCTTATATTCGTCTCCCCAATGCATATATACCGTCAGGATATCGGCACCGTCGTTTTTCATAAGCTGAAGCTGCTCCTCTATTTCGCTATAGAAGGTGTTTAAATGGTCATAGTCGAAGGAGTTGATAAGCGGTGAGGTTTTTGTGTTCATCGGGATGCCGTTAAGAGCCTTTACGGTGCTTGAAGCGTACTCCGTTTCGTAGGTGTAGCAGATAAATCCGAAATTTATTCCGCCGATGCTTTCTATAATGTATTTGCTTTCTTCCTCGGTGAGCCTTGTGCCTGTATGGTCGAAGCCTGCCTCGTCAACGGTCTGTACTGTACGAAGAAAGCCGTATTCGCTTGTGTCGTAGGAATGGTTGTTGGAGGTGAGCAGACAGTCGGTGCCGATTAAGGAAAGGCTGTCAAGCAGACTGTCGGGACTGCTGAAGCAGGGATAGGTGGAATACTTCCTGCCGTTTTCCGTTCCGCCCAGAGTGGTTTCAAGATTGAGAACGAAGTAATCATAGCTCTGTGCCACATCGCTCACATAGGTGAAGAGCTTATCGAAGGAATAAACCTCGTTACCTTCCTTTGCGTTTTCGAGAATTGGCTTGTGAATGAGAATGTCGCCTGCTGAGCCGATTGTTACCGTTGAGGTTATATAGGGTGTGGGGTCAGCTTCGGTGGTGATTTCCTCTGTGGTAATTTCATCGGTGGCCTGTGTCAGCTCAAGATTCGGAGAAGGAGCCTTTCCCTCTTTGGATATGAAGGTAACTGTTGCGGCAATAATGGCTGATGTTACAAGCACTATGGCAAAAATAAGTAATTTTATTGCGGCTTCACTGCGGCTTTGTCGCTTTTTCGGTGCCATAAATTCACGTCCTTTGTTTTAGTGAGGTTATTATACCACCCATGAAAATAAGGGTCAAGACAAAAAGAATAAAATTTAAATTGACATATCCTTTTATTTGTATTATTATATAATTTAACACAGATAATATAGTATATACCATTATAAAGAAAGGCAGTGTTCAAAAATGAGTTCATGTTCAGGTAACTGCTCAAGCTGTTCCTCCTCCGATTGCAAGGAAAAGGATCTTCACCTTAAGCAGAATGAGTACAGTGACATTAAAAAAATATATGCGGTTGTAAGTGGCAAGGGTGGAGTAGGTAAATCCTCCGTTACGGCTATGCTGGCAACAGCCGTTCAGGCTATGGGTAAGCAGACCGCTATTCTCGATGCAGATATCACAGGTCCCTCAATTCCTAAAATGTTTGGCATAAACGGCAGAGCTGAGGCTGATGCAACGGGTATAATCCCCGCCGTGAGCAAGACGGGTATCAGACTTATGAGCGTTAACCTTCTTCTTGAAAGCCAGGATGCTCCCGTTATATGGAGAGGCCCTGTTATAAGCGGTGTTATTCAGCAGTTCTTCACCGATGTTGCCTGGGGCGACGTTGATTATATGTTTGTTGATATGCCTCCGGGAACAGGTGACGTGCCTCTTACTGTATTCCAGAGCCTCAAGGTTGACGGTATTATAGTTGTTACCACTCCTCAGGATCTCGTGGGACTTATCGTAAGTAAGGCAATCAATATGGCATCAATGATGAATGTACCTATTGTGGGCATTGTTGAAAATATGAGCTATTTCACTTGTCCTAGCTGTAATGAAAAGCATTATATCTTCGGTGAGAGCAAAACAGAAGAGGTTGCCTCAAAATTCGGTGTTCCCGTTCTTGCCAAGCTTCCCATCGACGCAAAGACACCTGCTCTTGCGGATAAGGGTGCTATTGAGCTTTCCGATACCGATGCTTTTCAGGCTATTGTTGAAAAGCTGTTATAAAAGCAATTTTGTTCATAAATTTTCATAACAGTTGAAACAGGAAGGTAATTCTATTCACACAAGTTTAACATCAGCTCTGTTGATTTTTATGAAAAATTATTGTAATCTTAAGTTGTAAATTTTTTCCGATTCTCAAAGGAGACAAAAGAATGAAAAAAATTCTAAAAAGAGTCTTTTTAATCGTCCTGTGTGTTATTGTGGCGGCCGGCGCGGCGATATATTTTTTTCTGACAAGCGGTGAAAAGGATATAGAAAACCTTATAGTAACCGATGCAGCCGGCAGCACATACCGTGTACATATTGACGAAGACAAAAACACTACCTATGCGATAGTTACCGACGAGCAGGGAAATGTATGGGGTGCTGACTTTGACGGCGATACGGTGGGCAGCACAAGAGAGCAGCTCAACGGTATCTACAGCCCCGAGGATATTCCTCCTGTGAGCTACACCGGTCAGCATATGGACTATACGGCAAACTCCGACGATTATATGGGTCAGATTGATAATCCTCCCACACCCGGCAATCAGGGCGGCCAGGAAAATCCTCCGGCAAACACTCCTCAGGCGTACAGAATCCAGAAGTATCAGGAGCTTTTTGCAGGCGGCAGATACCTTATTACCGTAACAACCGTTGAAGGCAAGGAGCAGGAAACCATAACCATGGCTGTTAAAAACGGCAACATCTATGCCGGAATGGATGTGGACGGACTGACGGTTCAGATGATTTATATGGCTCAGAACAAGACTATGTATATGCTTTTGGACTTCCTTAAGAAGTACTGTGAGGTACCTCAGGAGGCTCTCGGTGAGGAGCTGGATATGTCGGCACTTGCCGCTGATTTTGAAATCAAGGCTCTCGGTGAGATTACCGTAAGTGAAACCGAGCTTAACGGAAATAAGGTTATTTGTGAAAAGTATACATCAAGTGACGGATCAGAGGTCAGCTACTATTTCGATCAGAACGATATGCTCGTAAGAAGAGACTGGAAATATCCCAACGGTACTGTGGACACTATGGTGTTCTCGCAAATAACAACAGAGGTGGACGATTCTCTTTTCCAGATTCCCGACGGCTACGGATATCTTAATATCAGCTGGCTTCTTAAAAATATGTGATAAAAGGCAGGAAAAATCCTGATTTAATCCTGTTATAACTGATAAAAACAAAAGCGGAGGTTTACTTATGAAAAAAAGCTTAGCAATTATTTTAGCTATGATTCTTTTAATGACAACGGTTTTCTTCGGTTGTTCAAAAAAGGGTGAAGACGAGAACCCCTCGGAAGAGGAAAGCACATCTGCACAAAGCGACGTATCGCCGTCAGACGAAGACAGTCAGAACGGCGAGCTGACAACAGATGGCGCTCAGAACGATACACAGAGCACTGAAGGCTCCACAGCTCCGAGCTCAGCTGAACAGGATAACGGTCAGGTTAACGGACAACAGCCCAACGGTTCTCAGCCCGATCAGAATAACAACGGATCAGTTCCGAATCAGAATAATTCCCAAACACCGGGACAGAACGGAACATCAGATTCCTCAGAGGCATACAGAATCAAAAATTATCAGCAGGTTTTCGAAAGCGGAACCTATAAAATGACCCTGATTATGGAAGAAGACGGTATGGAGGATATGCCCGCCACAATGGCTGTGAAAAACGGCAATGTTTATATGGGTATGGAAATGGAAGGCATGTCAGTAAAAATGATTTACGTTGCCGAAAATGATACCACCTATATGGTAATGGACTTCCTTAAGATGTATTGCGATGTCGATGCATCCATGCTTGGCGAGGATATGGATTTCTCACAGGCTACGGAAGAATTCAAAATTGAGGTAACAGGTGATATCAAGGTAAGTCAGGCTGAGCTTGACGGTAAAAAGGTTACCTGTGAGAGCTATGTTAAGGACGGTACCGTGGTTAAATTCTATTTCGATGAAAACGATGTTTTTGTTGCAAGAGAGGATATTGAGCCTGACGGAACGACAAGCATGACAAAGGTTTCGGAGTTTTCCGCATATGTTGAGGATTCACTTTTCGAAATCCCTGAAGGCTACAGCTATATGCCTTTAGGCTGGCTTATGGAAATGGCATAAAATACAAGCTTAGTAGAAACAGGAAAACCATTGTAAGAGCAGAGGCTTCTGCTTTTTACAATGGTTTTTAGTTTTATTCACTTGCTTCAGAGCAGGCTGAGGATATCTTTTCAGAGCTCCGTGCTTATTCGCAGAGCTTTTTGATAAAGTCCAGCTCTTCATCGGTGATTTTTCCGTCAACTGCAAAAATAAGGGCGAGAAGGTGGCTGAAATCCTCCATTTCGTCGCTGTTCATGCATCTTGCAATTTCAACTAAGTCATCAACGATTTTATTGTCTGCTTTCACCTGGTGAATGAAAAGCTTGAATTCCTTTTCCTTGATGCCGATGATGTCTTCGATAAGCCTGATTTCGGTGGGTGAAAGCTCTTCGTCAACGGTTGCAGTGTAAGCGGCAAGACCTGCAAGGGTTATGGGAGCCGCATCACTGTCAGAATACTTTTCGATAATGCTCAGCACCGAGGCTACCTTTTCTTTGCCTGTGGCAACGATTTCTTCATAGCTTAATTTTGCAATGGAATGTAATAATCTTGACCAATCTCTCATAATATTTTCTCCTGACTTTTATTTTGCAGAGGCGATGCTCTTAATGGGAAACGTGGAAAAGGTTGTTGTTTTCATATTCCGGCTCATAGGTAAGATGAATGCCCAGCTTTCTGAAAAAGACCGCATCAACGCTTGAGGGGATGACGGAAATGTGAGCCTCACAGTTTTTCAGAAGCGGCAGACAGGAAAGCACTTTTGCGGCATTCTCGTCTGTTGCGGCACTGACCGAAAGAGCAACAAGAACCTCGTCAACGTGAAGACGGGGATTTTTACTGCCCAGATAGCTTACCTTAAGGTCCTGCACCGGCTCTATAATGGAAGCGGGAAGAAGCAAAAGCTCATCGTCAAGACCTGCAAGGCTTTTAAGGGCGTTGAGAATAGCCGCCGATGCCGCACCTAAAAGCTCCTTGGTTTTGCCTGTGACAAGGGTACCGTTATGAAGCTCTATTGTTGCGGCGGGAGCATTGGTTTCCTTGGCAACTCTGTTTGCTTCAACGGCAACGGCTCTGTCCTTAAGGCTTATTCCGTATTTATTCATAAGAAGATAAATCTTTTCCGTTTCCTTAGCGGCGTTGCTGCCCTTTCTGTTGTCGCAAAGGCAGTTATAATATCTTCTGATAATTTCCTGAAAAGCGGCATCGCAAACAACCTTGTCATCAACAATGCAGTTTCCGACCATATTGACGCCCATATCCGTGGGGGATTTATAGGGTGATTCGCCGTAAATCTTTTTGAATATAGCCTGCAGAACAGGGAAAATCTCAATATCACGGTTATAGTTTACGGTAGGCTTGCCGTAAGCCTCAAGATGGAAGGGGTCTATCATATTCATATCGTCAAGGTCAGCCGTTGCAGCCTCATACGCAAGATTAACCGGGTGACTCAGGGGAAGATTCCACACGGGGAAGGTCTCAAACTTGGCATAGCCTGCCTTGATGCCTCTGAGATTCTCGTGATAAAGCTGAGAAAGACAGGTTGCCATTTTTCCGCTTCCGGGGCCGGGAGCTGTAACAACAACGATGTTTCTTTGGGTTTCGATGTAATCGTTTTTACCGTAGCCCTCCTCGGAAACGATGAGAGGCACGTTGGCTGGATAACCGGGAATTTTATAATGGGTAAAGACCCTGATGCCAAGCTGCTCAAGATTCTTTCTGAAATTGTCTGCGGTGCCCTGACCGTCATACTGTGTTACAACAACGGAGCCCACGAAAAGACCCACACTTCTGAAAAGGTCGATAAGACGGAGAACCTCCTTATCGTAGGAAATGTTCAAGTCACGTCTTAATTTCTTTTCCTCAATAGCCTTGGCGCTGACGGCGATGACTATTTCCGCCTCGTCCTTAAGCTGAAGGAGCATCTTGAGCTTGCTGTCAGGCTCAAAGCCGGGGAGCACTCTTGCGGCGTGATGATCGTCAAAAAGCTTGCCGCCGAATTCAAGATAAAGCTTTCCTCCGAATTGAGAAAGGCGCTCTCTTATCCTTTGGGATTGAGTTCTTATATACTTATCGTTATCAAAGCCTGTTTTCATAATATATAAAACCTCCGCATAAAACTAACCAAAAATAAATATAACACAAACTGAAGATTTTTTCAATAAGAAACTGTTATTACCTTTAATTTTATTGTATAATGGTGCAGGGTGAACAAAAATGAATTATAACAGATTGTATAAAAAGGCGAAAAATATTATCGGTGATAAAACTCCGCTGAAAAAAGATTGCGGTATGCTTTGCGGTAGCGCTTGCTGCAGGGGCGATGAAAGCAGAGGTATGCTCCTTTTTCCCTTTGAAAAAACTTCTCTTACGGTGACGGAAAAGGACGGAATCCGTCTTGCAGTCTGTGACGGAAAGTGTGACAGAGGGGAAAGACCCCTTGCCTGCATGATATTTCCTTTCTTTCCTTACATAACAGAAGAGGGAAGGGTCAGAGTGGTAGCGGATATAAGAGGCTTCGGAGTATGTCCTATAGTCAGAAACAGCGGCAATGTCAAGCTTGACAGAGGCTTTCTTATGCGTGTTAAAAAGGTAGGCAGACTTCTGAAAGAGAATGAGCAGTGCCGCAGATTTCTTGACGAAAGAAGCAGGGAAATTGATATGCTTGCGGATTTTTGTTTTTAATCGTATAACTGTAGTAACAACTTTGTAACTGAAGGTTACAAAGTTGTTACAAACATTTACTGCAGACTTTTTTATGAATATAATACTTCAGTGATATTAAAATGCAGAAACTGCGTTTAATAAGAGGTGTGATATGATAAATAAAATAAAAGAACTCGTTAAAGACGTTCCGAAGGCCGAGCTTGTGCTGTGGTACGCCGTGAGAGCGGTGCTTTTGATTGGTATATTGCTTTCACAGACAACTTCAGGAAGACTGTTGGCTCTTGCAGCTTTGCTCGCCAGCTTCTCAATTTCCTTGTGCCGTATTCTTTTCAGTAAAGAGAGCTTTTTGGGCTCCTTAAGCCTCAGAATACAGACTCTTATATGCACTGCCGCCTTCTTCGGCTCCTTTGTGGGAAAGTGTCTGGGTGTCCTTGATAAATATCCGGATTACGATATTTTCCTTCATATTCTTGCAGGTATTGTCGGTGTAGGGCTGGGATATTACATAACGGTAGCTCTCAATAAGCCTCAGACAAAGACCGAAATAGTATTCACAATATTTTCCTCGGCGGCGATTTCATGCTTTATCGCTTGCTTCAGGGAAATTGTCGAGTTCCTTATCGACTTCCGGACAGGCAGTAACCTTGTCCGCATTGACAGGGTGGGTGACGATCACTGGTTATACCGTCTTTTCGGCAAGGGAATGACTGATCTTATCCCCGAACAGCAGAGAATTCTCGATACTGATGAGGATATGACAATAGCTGTTTTCACAAGCTTTATAGCGGTTGGAGTGCTTTATCTGTGGCTCAGAAGCAAAAACAAAGAGCTTTATGTAAAACAGAAAAGAAGCTTTCACTTCAGCTTTTTAGGTATTCCGTCACGCATAAAAGCCAAGTGCTTGGCAGAGGTTGATAAAATCAGAAAAGACTGCAATGTGTGTGATCTCATTGTCTGGTGGGGCGTAAGAGCTGCAATGATTTATGCCGCCTTCAATATGCCGAATATGGCAGAGGCAATTCTTCTTTCAGCAAACCTTATAGGCACCTTTGCCATAACTCTTCTTCATATGCTCACAGGCGAAAAAAATCCCCTCAACAAGCTCAGCTACAGAGTTCAGACCGTTGTTTCGGTTATAGTTTTCCTTGGCTCTTACTGCGGAAACTATATTTACCTTTACGGCGTAGTGCCGAGATATGATCTGTTTTTACATTTCATCTCCGGTGCGTTGAGTGTGACAGGCGGATATTATCTTTCAAAAACTCTTTTTGAGATAAAAAACAGAAAACAGGCTCTTTTGTCTGCAATTTTCTCTTTCTGCTTCTCGGGTATGGTAATTCCCGCTCATGAAATTGTGGAGTTTATAGGCGATTTCATCTGGGGAACAACCAATCAGGGCTTTGACTGGGATCCTCTGCCGGAAAGCTTCTTCTTCAAGATTTTCGGACAGGGCGCGGGAGATCTTAATCTCTATTCTCTGTTTGATACCATGTATGACATGATGCTCGCATTTTCGATGGCATTTATATCCGTTGTAGTTTTGTATATTTCACTGCGTATCACAATCAGAAAGAAGGAAAAGGATGCTGCAGCAAAAACAGAAATCAAAACTTCTGTAACCTGTTGACAAGCTTGGAAAAATATGTTAAAATACTCTTCAGTAAATACCCGAAGGGGAGTAGCTCATCGTTGCAAATCAACATTCGCCTAACGGCTGGTTTGCAAGCCTGATTCAGGTAGCAAGACCTTTAACAGATTAACTCTGTTAAAGGTCTTTTTTAATAAACAAACAAATAATGGCAAAAATATTACAAAACGAAAGGAAGCATAGTATGAAGCATTATTTGCACTCGACCGATGAAGTTTTTGAGCATGTATCTTCATCAGCTTCAGGTCTTTCAGAAGGCGAAGCCGCTAAAAGACTTGAAGAAAACGGCAAAAACAAGCTCAGAGAAGCAAAGAAGAAAACCCTTATAGCAAGATTCATCGATCAGCTCAAGGATCCGATGATAATTATTCTTCTCATTGCGGCGGCAATTTCAGGTGTGACCGCATATGTGGAATCAAGAGCGGGCGAGCCTGAGTTCCCCACAGATGTTATCATCATTCTTGCGGTTGTTATTATCAACGCCGTTCTCGGTGTTTTCCAGGAAAGCAAGGCGGAAGCGGCTATTGAAGCACTGCAGGAAATGGCGGCGGCAACCTCAAAGGTAGTCCGTGACGGAAAGCTGCAGAGCGTTAAGAGTGAGGACCTTGTTGTGGGTGATATTATCCACCTCGAGGCAGGTGACTCGGTACCTGCCGATGCACGAATCATCGAATGTGCAGGCCTTCAGATTGAGGAAGCCTCACTGACAGGTGAATCTGTACCCGTAAATAAAAAGATTGAGGCTCTAGAAGCAGCTGAAAACGGTGATGTACCCCTCGGTGACCGTAAGAATATGGTCTATATGGGCTCAAACGTGGTTTACGGCAGAGCTGTAGCTGTTGTTGTTGCAACGGGTATGGAAACGGAAATGGGTAAGATCGCCGATGCTATCGCTACTGCCGAAGAAGGACAGACTCCTCTTCAGATCAAGCTCGGTCAGCTTTCAAAAATTCTTTCCTTCCTTGTTTTAGGTATCTGTGTGTTCATTTTCGCTTTCTCTCTTATCAGAAGAGGCGGCGATTTCTCTGCTGAGTTTGTTCTTGATACCTTTATGGTTGCTATCTCTCTTGCGGTTGCGGCTATTCCCGAAGGACTTGCGGCGGTTGTTACCGTTCTTCTTTCAATGGGCGTTACAAAGATGTCAAAGCAGAATGCTATCATCAGAAAGCTTACAGCCGTTGAAACTCTCGGCTGTGCACAGATAATCTGCTCAGACAAGACAGGTACCCTTACACAGAACAAGATGACCGTTGTTGAAGCCTACTGCTCTGACGAGGACTTCTTTGCAACGGGTATGGCTCTTTGCACCGACGCAGAGGTTGAGGGTGAAAACGTTATCGGTGAGCCTACGGAAGCGGCTCTTGTAGCTTTTGCTCTTTCAAAACAGCTCAACAAAAACGATCTCAAGGTTAAATATCCGAGAAAAGCAGAAGTACCCTTCGATTCAAACAGAAAGATGATGACAACGGTACACGAGACTGCAGAGGGTATTCTTCAGTTTACAAAGGGAGCTCCTGACGTAGTTCTCAGCCGCTGCACAAAGGCTATTGTTGACGGCAAGACCGTTGATATGACTGAAGAAGTCAAGACTGAAATCATGAGAAAGAACAAGGAAATGGCTGATAAGGCTCTTCGTGTTCTTGCTCTTGCAACCAAGACTCTTTCTGCAGTGCCCACTGAGCTTACAAGCGAGGCTCTTGAAAAAGACCTTGTTTTCGTTGGACTTTCAGGCATGATCGACCCGGTACGTCCCGAGGTTAAGGTTGCTATTGAGGAGTGCCGCAGTGCAGGCATTACTCCCATTATGATAACCGGTGACCATAAGGATACTGCTGTTGCTATCGCCAAGGAGCTCGGCATCATTATGGATGCTTCCGAAGCTATTACCGGCGCAGAGCTTAACGACATCAGTGATGAGGACTTCCTTGAGAAGGTAAAGCTTTATCACGTTTATGCCCGTGTTCAGCCTGAACACAAGGTACGCATAGTTAACGCATGGAGAGCTAACGGTATGGTTACCGCAATGACAGGTGACGGTGTTAACGACGCTCCTTCAATCAAGAGCGCAGATATCGGTGTAGGTATGGGTATCACGGGAACCGACGTTACAAAGAACGTTGCAGACATGGTTCTTGCCGACGATAACTTTGCAACAATCGTTGCTGCAGTGGCTCAGGGCAGACGAATTTACGATAACATCAGAAAGGCTATTCAGTTCCTTCTTTCATCAAACCTTTCTGAGGTGCTTTCAATCTTTATTGCCACAATGCTTGGCTTCACAATTCTCAAGCCCACACATCTTCTTTGGATAAACCTTATCACCGACACCTTCCCTGCACTTGCTCTCGGTATGGAAAAGGGCGAAAAGGATATAATGCAGCGTAAGCCCCGTTCCTCAAAGGACGGTATCTTTGCAGGCGGTCTCGGTGTTGATGCAGTATGGCAGGGTGTTATGGTAAGTGCACTTACCCTTATTGCATACTTCCTGGGTAATCTTATGAGTGTCAACGAGCTTTTTGCAAGCGGTGTGCTTTCTGCTGAGCTTATGGATGCGATTTCCGCTTCACCCATGACCTTTATCGGTGTTGAAAAAATGGCTGAGGCTCTTCAGTCTATTGCAGTTTCAGGTCACGGCATTTATGACAATGCTTATGAGCTTATCCACGCAAACGGTATGACAATGGCATTCCTCACAATGAGTATGTCAGAGGTTTTCCACTCCTTCAATATGCGCTCACAGAGAAAGAGTGTATTCACTCTCGGCACACACAACAAGTGGCTCTTCGGCGCTATGGCTGCAACCTTTGTTCTCACGACTGCAGTTATTTATATCCCCTTCCTTGCAGATGCCTTTGAGTTTACCTCAATAAGCCTTATGGAATACGGCACCGCAATCGGTCTTGCAATCACAACAATACCCATTGTTGAGGCTGTAAAGGCAATTCAGAGAGCGGCGGCTAAGAGGAAAGAAAAATAATAAAAGTTCTTTGGTTACTCGGCTCGCCTGAAAGGAGATTCCCCTGTTAGGGGAAATGTCTGCGAAGCAGACAAAAGGGTGTCCGTTCCCGGAGGAAAAGCTGTCAAGACGAAGCCTTGACTGAGGGGTCCTCAAGAAAGTAAGGCTCGCGGCGAACAAAACAAAAAAGAGAACACTGTTAAAAAAACGCAGTGCTCTCTTTTTGTTTAGCGATAATGGTATTATGTGTTTTTCAGTTCTCCGAATTCGTTTTCATATCTGTTGATTGCATCTCTTATCAAAATCATTACTTGACTGCTGACCCTTCTTGTTTCAAGTTTTGCCATTACTTTTAGCTTGATTAGGGGTTTTTCATCAAGTTTGACAGATATAGTTTTTTGATTCATAAAATCACCTCTTTACATTTATATGCTAACACAAATATTAGCAAAAGTCAATAGCAGATGTGTTAGCGAGTATAATTCTGATAAGAGG
The DNA here is from genome assembly GCA_045537485.1 of Acutalibacteraceae bacterium. GTDB lineage: Bacteria > Bacillota > Clostridia > Oscillospirales > Acutalibacteraceae > UBA6857. The sequence continues at coordinate 19,249 of JAZSPQ010000031.1, forward strand.
TGGTATAAATGTTAAAAAGGATGATTGATGAAAGAAACGACCATGACGAAAGCCAAAGAGATTTAGCTAAGGCAATCGGTTATCATCACGTTCAAATCGCAAGATATGAGACGGGTGTAAATACTCCGCCTATAGATTATATAATAAAGTTCTGTGAGCACTACGGTGTTTCTGCAGATTATATTCTGGGTTTACCTAAAAACATGAATTGGCCAAGATAAAAATCCGCCCGAGGGCGGATTTTTTCATTTCCTGTTATATAATTCTGAGCTTACTTGCTATCTGCTCACCGTCTGCAAGTATATACATGCGACTCGACGAGTCACAGCCTGCTTCAAATTTTCTCGAGTCAATAAAGGCTACAAGGTTATGTGGCATTTCCATAAGAGCAGTGTATTCGTCATATACTCTGCCGTTAACAACGAGCTCGTTTGTTGTTTTTACTCTGCGGTACACGATGTGGTATCCCGAAGCTTCAGCTTCAAGAAGGACTCTTGCTTTAACATCGGGGTCAGCCATTCTGAGTATGTTTGAGTTGGGAATGCTTTCTCCGTAGCCGGACATTTCAGCTTCCTGCATCGGTGCTACGGGTGTCTCGGCGGGAAGCTTTTTCATTTTGAAATAGATGCTTATACAGTTACCAATGCTGAAAAGTACCCATGCGTGGAAGACTATGTCGAGTATATACTCAGAGGAAAAGCCGATGCTGTAAAGCAGAAATGCGGTGTCTGCCACGAAAAGCACCATAGCGAAAATTACCCAGCCTATCTTTTTCTTTTTGCCGAAGAGCCAGCAAAGAAGATACAGAATCACAATAACCGCCGCGATTGCGATGAAAACGGCGAGAATTTCCGTGCCGAGAAACTCTTCGTCGCCGTAGTAATATTCCTGAGGATAAAGACCGCAGAGATACATACCGAGGTCAACGGAAAAATAGGGGATATATGCCGAAAAAAGGAAATAGCTGTTGGCGTTTGTAAGAAGCAGCACTGAGTTGATAACGGTGAAGATTACAACGAGCAACAAATTATTTGCACTGCTTTTATATTTTGCTTCAAGAGCCTCCATAGGTGTTGAAGGTCTTGTCTGAGGTGTGTTTTTGTTAAATAAAGACATTTGATTACTTCCTTTCTTTTCTTGCCTTTCTACAATAGTACATAAAAAGGAAAAGTTTGTCAACGATATCTGAGTTTGACGTCACAGATTATTATACTCAATCTTTGAGTGATTGTCAATACTCAAAATAAGAGTATTGTATCATTTCGATGAGGTGATAATATGGATTATCTTGACAAGCTGATTGCTTTAAGAATTGATAACGACCTTTCACAAAAGGAGGTCGGAAGGATTATAGATAAATCTCAGCAGGGCTATGACCATATTGAGAAAAGACGTGCGAAATTGGCGATAGAGGACTTTAAAAAGCTTTGCGAATTTTACAAGGTCAGTGCTGACGAATTACTCGGATTAAAATAAAAGAACGCTCCCGGTAAAATGAATTCGGGAGCGTTTTCAACATCAGTCAAACAGCGGTGTTGAAAAATACCTCTCTGCTGTGTCGGGTAAAACGGTCACAACGGTTTTACCCTTGCCGAGCTTTTTTGCAAGTTTGAGCGCCGCCGCAACATTGGTGCCGCTGCTGATGCCGCACATAATGCCTTCTTTGATTGCGAGCTGTTTTGCAGTTTCAAGGGCTTCATCGTCGCTTATGACGCATACGTCATCATAAATCTGCTTATTGAGTATTTCGGGAATAAAGCCGTCACCGATTCCCATCTGAACATGAGTGCCGATTTCACCGCCTGAAAGTATGGCAGCCTTTTCAGGCTCGATTGCCCATATTTCAATGTCGGGATTATACTTTCTGAGGGTTTCGCCGATACCTGTAATTGTTCCGCCGGTGCCTATGCCTGAACAGAAGCCGTGAATAGGGCCGCCGACCTGATCTATGATTTCCATACCCGTTGCATTGCGTTGAATCTCGGGATTTGCGGGGTTTTCAAACTGCTGAGGTACGAAAACATTGGGATAATCTGCCTTGATTCTTAAGGCGAGCTTAAGACAGGTTTCAATACATTCACCGATGTTTCCCGCATCGTGAACGAGGCTTACCTCGGCACCGTAATGCATCATAAGCTTGCGCCTTTCCTCGCTGACAGAGTCGGGCATGATAATTTTAACCTTATAGCCGCGTACGGCACCCACAAGAGCAATACCGATACCCTGATTGCCGCTTGTAGGCTCAACTATGAGGGTATCTTTATTTATGAGACCTTTTTCTTCTGCGTCCCTTATCATATTAAAGGCGGTTCTCGTCTTTATTGAGCCGCCGACGTTGAGACCTTCAAACTTCACGAGAATTTCGGCATCCTCGGGGTCTGTCATTCTGTTGAGGCGTATGAGCGGAGTGTTGCCGACCGCATCTAAAATGTTATTACAAATCATATAATACCTACCTGAAAAACGAATTCCACACATTATATCATACTGTATTGACTATTGCAACGGTAAAAAGAAAGTTTTTTATCGGGTGCAGGTAAGAAAAAACCGCCCGTGAAAAAATTCACGGGCGGAACGGGTACGGAATCAACTCAAGTCCGCTTTATCTGATTTTTCACGGCTTCTTTTCCGCGCTTTTTGTATAAAGGGAAGTGAGATGGCCAGACACACAACTATCGGGAGCATATATAAATAGGTAAGGGGGTCCGAAAGATCGCCCTTGGCTCCGATGAGACTCCAGCTTACATTCAGGGCGAGCAGCCCGAGGTTTGCCGAAAGAAAATATTTGCCGAAGGGAATATTCATTGCTCCGAAGATAACGCTTGAAAGGTCTGAGGGGATAATTCCGCTTACCTTTAAGATAAAAACAACGACCCAGGTGTTTTCCTCGGTGAAATCCTCAAGCTTTTTTACGGCCTTGAATTTGTTTTCGAGGGTGCTGAGCATTTCCTTGCCTGTGAATCTGCCGAGAAAGTAAGGCAGGATAAGGCTCAGGGCACTGGCTATGAAATTAACTGCAATAGCAAGAGGTGCATTGCCCAGAACTACTCCTGCCACGAAGTACAGGACTATCGGCGGGAAAACGAGTGCAAAGGATTTTATCACCGTAAACGCAATAATGATTGCCGATACGGTTAGTGTTCCGCCGTGAATATGGCTTGTGATTGCATCAATGTTTCTGACTGAAATGTTGTTGCTGATAATAAAGGCGAGGCAGGCTATAAACATAACTGCCATAAAAGCAAAGGAAATAAGCTGCAGAAATTTAATCAGTCTGTCATATTTATGATCTGTTGCTTTCATTATTCACAACCTTTCTTATCAGATGATACGGGGATAGCTTCAAGGCGATAAATAGGCTGACCCAAGTCTGAAAATCTCTTTTCATACTCGGTGACGATGTTGCCCTCAAAGTCACTGTTGTGCAGGTCGAGGCTGACATTTCTGATTTTGTAATCCGCCGCCGAGTATTCCTCTATAGAAAACTCAAAGAAGTGCATATTATCGGTTTTCTGGTGGATTTCTCCATCCTCCTTGAGAAGCTTGCGGTAAATCTCAAGGAAATATCTGTGGGTCAGGCGGTGCCTTGCATATTTAGCCTTGGGGAAGGGGCAGGAGAAGTTGAGATAAATAAGCTCCACGCTGTTTTTCGGTATGTAAGAGGGGAGATATTCCGCACCTAAAGCCATAAAGCGTAC
>JAZSPQ010000002.1:0-21276 GCA_045537485.1 Acutalibacteraceae bacterium
AGCTCGGAATGAAGGCAGGTATGCTTGCAGGCTTCATATTCTCTCTTTGTGCAATACCGGTTTACTATGTTATAAAAAGAAAAAAATAAATACAGGGATACATCTTGAAGCTTTTTGAGATGTATCTTTATGTTTTTTGCATTATCTGTCAGAAAACCCTTACTTTTCGGTAGTTGTGTTTATGAAGGGATGTGAAGAAAATGGAAGACAGACAAATAATAGCTATGCTGTTTCAGCGAAGCGAGCTTGCTTTGAGGGAAATCGATGCTAAATACGGAAAACTGCTTTTCAGAATTTCCGAAAACATACTTCGTTGCAAAGAGGATTCAAGGGAGTGTGTCAACGATACATATCTTGTAGTGTGGCGCACAATTCCTCCCAATAATCCGGATCCGTTTGTGTCCTTTGTCTGCAGGATTACCCGTAACATTTCACTGAAAAAGCTGAGAAGTAAAACTGCGTTGAAGCGTAGCAGAGTTGACCTGCCTATTTCTGAACTTGAATATGAGCTTAAGGACTTATCTTTTCAAGAAAAAATTGATGCAAGAGCCCTTGGTAGACAAATTGACCGTTTTCTTGACACTGTCGATGAAGAAAGTCGTGTTGTTTTTATTAAACGATACTGGTTTTCTGATGAAATTGAAGAAATAGCAAAAGAAATGGGATTGAGCGAAAGTAATGTTTATCAGAAGCTTTCACGCACCCGTAAAAAGCTCAGAAAATATCTTGAAAAGGAGGGCGTTTTATGAATAACGATTTTCTTTCAGATGCGATGAATGAAATCAGCGACGAGCATATAGTTGAAGCTGTTACTTATAAACCTAAGGTTAAATCAATCTCCCGGAAAGCAATCCTTGCTGCCGCCTGTATAATTGCAGTTACAGTATCGGCTTTATTTACTTACAATCACTTACAAAAACCACCTTCAAAAAGCGGTGGAGACACAACCTCCGAAACTGAAATTTCCGATAACGGCACAACCTCTGCTGACATGACTGAAGTAACATTCAGCTCAGCTTCTGTTATCGTACAAGGAGCACCGCCATCGGATTATGACAACTGGGAAAATGAAAATCTGACATGGTATTTTCTCGGTGTTAATATTGATGGTACAGAATATTTTGGTAACAGCTCTTACTCCGAGCCTGTTGATAAAAGCATACTTCTCGGAGAGCTAGGCAGAATAACTGTATACGATTACGTAAAGGAAGGAAATGAATATATCGATTTAATCGTCTATGAGGTCAAAGGAATCAGCAAGGATTATGCTGTTGCTGTAGGACGTGAGGACGGTCTTATGTGTGGCATATTCCTTTATGTTGAAAACGGTGTACTTTATTCCGATACAATCGGTGAAATAATTGATAAGCTTAACCTTAGAGAAGATGTTATTTCTATACCGTTGACGGAGGGATGTCATTTTGTATATTGTAACTATAACGGAACCGACGAATACGTTGAGCCTGACAGGATAATTCTTGACGAAACCCAGATTGATAATTTCTGCAAGGAGTTTTTTACATTATTGAAAGACAGCAAATATTGTGTCAGAGAAGATAACCACTGGGGTGAGACTCCCACCTTGAGCTTTGATTTGAGAATTTACGGAGGATTAAATTTGTCGGTCGAAATTACCACGGATGGTTATATTACAATAGAACGATTTCAGCCCTTTAAGGTTAGTGAAGAGAAATGCAAGGAATTCATTTCTTCGGTTACACATCTGGGCTTACCCCAGAACTTCGACATTGAAAAGGAACTGGAAGGCTGTCAGACACTCGGCGAACTCACCGACATATATTCTCTTTCTGTACAGTCCTCATATTTGTTGACTTATTGCGAGACGGGCAAGGATTTTATCATGTATTCGCTGTCTGTAGCATCCCGCAATCTTATTGATGAGCTGGTCAGGAGTAACTCGGATGCTGCAGCGGTTTCCCGCGTAAGCGATAGTGGAGATAAGCTCGTGTTTGACACAGCGGTTAACGGCGGTGTTAAGCCTGAAATTTATCTTTGCAGTGACGGGTATTTGTATGTTTCCTGCAAATCAGTAAAAAAAGCTTTTTACATAGGTGTGGAAGAGTATAATGCCTTTATGACCGAATTTAAAAAAACGTCCTGTATTTTTTATCCCGAAGAGCCTGTTACAATGGGCTGAGTTCATATTTTGAAGAAATACCGCCTTATCGGGCATCGGCGTATTGACAAATCTTCTTAATAATGTTAGAATAAAGAGGAATACTTTGAAGGAGATCTTTATCTATTCCGTGATAAAGGTCTCTTTTTATGTCAGAGGAGAATTATTATGAAAAAAGATGTTGTTATTATCGGCGCAGGCCCCGCAGGTATATTTACCGCTCTTGAAATGATTAAGAAGGGTTCAAAAAAGAGCATTGTAATCGTTGAGAAGGGTCAGTCTGTTGAAAAGAGACACTGTCCTAAGGATAAAACTCAGAAGTGTATCAACTGCAAGCCTTACTGCCATATTACAACAGGCTTTTCGGGTGCAGGTGCTTTTTCCGACGGTAAGCTTTCACTTTGCTATGAGGTAGGCGGAGATCTTCCCCAGCTTATCGGCGAAAGAAAGGCTCAGGAAACAATTGACTATGCCGACAGTATTTATCTTGAGTTTGGTGCAGATACTCACGTTGAGGGAATCAGCAACTCTCAGGAGGTAAAGGAAATCCGAATGAGAGCCATTCAGGCAGGTCTCAAGCTTGTTGACTGTCCCATCCGTCACATGGGTACGGAAAAGGCTCAGGAAATCTATTATGCAATCGAGCAGTACCTTCTTAATAACGGTGTTGAAATTATATTCGGATATGAATGCTATGATATTATCCTTGAGGACGGTACCTGTAAGGGTGTGCATATCAGAGACAGCAAGGGCAACGAAATGACAATCGAGGGCGACAATACCGTAATAGCTACGGGCAGAAGGGGCGCAGACTGGCTCGAGAAAATCTGTGCCGAGTACGATATCGCCCATCAGCCCGGTACTGTTGACATCGGTGTGCGTGTTGAGGTAAGAAACGAAATCATCGAAAAGGTAAATGAAGTGCTTTACGAGTCAAAGCTTATCGGCTATCCCGGCCCCTTCAAAAATAAGGTGCGTACCTTCTGTCAGAATCCCGGAGGATTTGTAAGTCAGGAAAATTACGATAATGACCTTGCCGTTGTTAACGGACACAGCTACAAGGATTTAAAGAGCAATAACACAAACCTTGCAATTCTTGTTTCTCACAACTTCAGCTATCCCTTCAATCAGCCTATTGAATACGCAAAGAAGGTCGGAGAGCTTACAAATATGCTCGGTGCGGGACACATTATGGTTCAGCGCTTCGGAGATATCCTCGACGGTAAGCGTACCTGGGAAAAGGAGCTTTCACAGTCTAATGTAAGACCCACACTTCCCGATGCGGTTGCAGGTGACATCACCGCCGCGATGCCATACAGAGCTATGATGAATATTATCAACTTCATCAAGGCTATGGATCACGTTGTACCCGGCTTTGCTTCAACGGAAACCCTGCTTTATTCACCGGAGCTGAAGTTCTACTCCAACCGTGTCAAGATGGATGATAAGTTCAACACAAACGTAAAGGGACTCCACTGCCTCGGAGACTCCTCAGGCTGGACAAGAGGACTTATGATGGCATCTGTTATGGGCGTGCTTATGGGCAGAGAGCTTGTTTAAAGTAATAAGTAGCAAGTAGTAAGTAGTAAGGAACACCCTCCTCGCTTTGTGAGGAGGGTGTTGAGGCATATTGTTAAAAGTACACATAAAAACCATATCATCTGTGATATAACGGCAAGGATTTTAAAGGGAAAAATCCTTGCCGTTTATATAATTATTTGTGCATAATAAACAAAATCGAAATTAATTGTTAAAAACTATTGACAGATAGATAAAAATGCTGTATAATGAAGCCACAAGATAAAGAAAGGGGTGTTACCAATGTACTGTTTAATGTAAACCGTACGATTTGATAACATAAAAAATTAGTTATAATAAAGTCAAGCGTTTCAGTGTAAAGAAATTGAAACGGTATCTTCCAAGGTATGTTTTGCCGAAGGAACAAATAAATGATATCAAGTCGCTACGAAGCGGATTTTAATATATATAGTTTGATTTTTAGAAAATAGTAGGCTTCAGGAGAAACTTCTTTTATAATACCGGGGAAGGAGAGGCCGAAGAAAACAAAGTATCTCAGCCTGATAAGGAGTAAGATTCCCGAAAAAAGAAATATAAGGGAATACAGGAAAGTGTACAGATATGACGATAATAAGAGAGCATAGGTTGGAAATTATCCCCATGCTGAAACAATCGTTTAAATGAAGTCGCATACGGAGTACGAAAAAAGAGATACAAAAAAACGAAATATTCAAACAAAGAAAAATTATAATAAAAATATAATCTCCGACGCATCAGATACTGTGTCGGAGATGTTTTTTATATATTTTGAGCGAGCGTGTAAATAACTGTTACCACAACGGTAAGAATAGTGAGCACCGTTTGAAGATCGACAGCAGGCTCTTCAGGCTGGGTTGCATAATCATAAATATATGTTGCAACCGTTGAAAGGATTGCAATGACTTTTTCGAGCTCAGGGTCATTGTTCTCCGGAAGGAAAGAACCAATGATATCTCCGATGCCTTCCTGCTGTGATGCTTCGGCAGAAAAATCTTCTTGTGTCGGTGCATCGGAGGCAAAGGCTGTGCCTGCCAGAGCAAAGCACATAATAAGACTCAGAAGAATTGCGGTAAGTTTTTTCATAATACATTACTCCTTATTTTTTATGCTTGAATTATTACCCTTAAAAGAGCGGTTTATACAGTTTATTTTGCCGCTGTGTTATATATTACATAAATCTGCACCTTCATACTTAATTTTTGCATCAAATTCGTGTTTATTTAAACTTTATTCTTGAAATCAGCACTATATTGTGTTACTATATATCTTAGAATATTATGCAAAAGTTTAAAATATAGGAGTGAAACTAATGAAATGCAGTTTTTGCGGAAATAATGTACCGGAGGGCAGCGAGCTTTGTCCCGAGTGCGGTATGATATTAAGCTTGGATGACGGAGAATCTCAAGAAGTCAGCATTCCCGAATATACCCCTAATGTTTTTGGTTCAGAGCCTTTGAAGGTGCCCGAGCCTGTTAAGGAGCCGAGTGAAGAGTTTGTAATAGACGTACCCGAATACGATCCGGACAGTATTGTAATAAACATACCGGAAGAAGAGGTTGTTGCTACAGAATATGTTGAGCCGGAAGTGGAGGAAGCCGTAGCGGAACAGCAGCCTATTGAGGAGCCTGTTTATGAAGAAGCTCCTGCCGAAGCTGTCGAGGAAACTCCTGTATATGTTGCTCCTGTCTATCCGGAAGTTGAAACAGAGCCCGATACTGATTCGGAAGAGTATATTCAGGACTTTGAACAGAATGCCGAGGTTAATACTGATGAAGAATATTCTGAGTATGAGGCTTTTGTAGAGACCGCAGGGGAGCAGACTGAGCTTGATGAGCAGTTCACGGCTTATGAGGAGCTGGATGAAACAGTTAAAATCACTCCTGTAATCGTACCCGTAGAGGATGAGTCCGAAGAGGCTGTCACCGAAGTTTCGCAGCCCGAGGAAGAGTATGAGGAAATTGAAGATGTTAAGGACGACGATGACGACACCTATGTCAGAAGCGGTAAAAAAGGAACAGCCACAACTATTGTTGCATTGTGTCTGCTTCTTGTTTGTCTGCTTGCGGCGGGCAGCTATATTGTAAAAAAGGTTCTTCCTGAAAAACAGCCCTCCACAACAGAGCCGAGTGGAATTCAGGTTCTTAATACCACAGAGCCCTCTGTTACAGAACCGTCAGATTCGGCAAACAGCGAAACCACTGAAAGTGAAGCTACAGAGCCGATTACTGAGGAAACTACAACCGAAGCTGAGCTGACAACCGAAGTTATCACAACCACCGAAGAACCGACAACGGAAGATGCAACTGTAACAGAGCCTACCGACAGCACTACAACTACGAACCCTACAACTACAAGACCTACAACCACTAAGCCCACGACTACAAGACCTACAACAACCAGACCCACAACAAGACCCGGCACAACCAAACCGTCTGCAACCAAGCCGTCAACCACAAAGCCGTCAACAACAACTGACCCCTACGGTATAAACGATGTTGAGGTAAAGAAGCCTTCAAAATATCTTTCAAACAGCTATACAGGTTATACTGTAAGCACTTTAAAGATGAGAAGCAAGCCTTCGGCATCTTCCGAAAAGGTTCAGAATCTCGGTAAGGGTGCAGAGGTTAAGGTTTTGGCAACAGAGAACGGATACAGTTATGTGTATTCAACACGTTTCGGAACCTACGGCTGGGTAAGCAGCAGTGATATTTCAAAAGAAAGACCCGTTGAAAGCACCACATCTGTTAAAAAAGATACTGTTTCACCCGATAAGAGCGGCAGTGGCGAAACAATGTATACGACATATTCAATCAATCTGAGATTAGGTCCTTCAACAAGCTATGATGTTATTAAAATTATTCCCATCAATTATCCTGTTAAGGTTATCGGCTATAAATCCGGTGTATCAGGTTGGGCCTATGTAACAGACCTTACAACAGGACAGAACGGTTGGGTTTCAACTGATTATATTAAGTAATTCAATTATTATCCCGGAGGAAATATTATGATGACATTAAAAACACGCTGGGCAGACGCTGCAATGTGTGATATGCCCCTTCCCGAATATCCTCGCCCTCAGATGGTGAGAGATTGCTGGATGAACCTTAACGGCTTCTTTGACTTTGCAATCACCGATGAGGATAAGGATTGGTGTGACGAATACACCGATAAAATCCGCGTACCCTTTGCAGTTGAAAGCTGTCTTTCAGGTGTATGCAAGAGAGTAAGCAAGGATAATCTTCTCTGGTACAGAAAGAGCTTCACTCTCACTGATGATTTTAAGGGTAAGAGAGTGCTTCTTCACTTTGAGGCAGTTGACTGGAAAACAAAGGTATATGTAAACGGTGAAAAGGTCGGCAAGCATATCGGCGGCTATAATCCCTTCTGCTTTGATATAACCGATTACCTTAAAGACGGTGAAAATGAGCTTGTTGTCAAGGTTTGGGACCCTACCGACGAATCATGGCAGAACAGAGGTAAGCAGGCAAGCGAATCTCACGGCTTTTGGTATACCTCAACCTCAGGCATATGGCAGACAGTATGGCTTGAAGGCGTAAGTGAAAACTATATTTCATCTTATAAGCTTACACCTGATATCGACGAAGGTGTTATCACGATAAAAACCGATGTTAAGGGTGAAGGTTCTCTTAAAATCAAGATTCTTGACGGTGAAACAGTTGTTTCCGAGGCTGAAATCGGTACCGATGCAAAAGTAGCGGTCCCCGAAGCAAAGCTCTGGAGCCCCGAAAGCCCCTTCCTCTATGATTTTGTTCTTACACTCACAAAAGACGGAGTCGAAACTGACAGCGTAAAAGGCTATTTCGGTATGAGAAAGTTCTCAGTCGGCGAATACGGCGGCTATGCAAGACTTTTCCTCAACAATGAGCCCTATTTCCAGAAGGGTCTTCTCGATCAGGGCTATTGGAGTGACGGCGGCATGACACCTCCCACTGAGGAAGCAATGATTTACGATATTCAGAAAATGAAGGATTTAGGCTTCAATATGCTTCGTAAGCATATTAAGGTTGAATCTCACAGATGGTATTATCTCTGCGACAAGATCGGTATGCTCGTATGGCAGGATATGGTGAGTGGCGGTAAGGCTCTCAACCTTTTCCACGCAGGCGTACTTCCCAACATACAGGGCACACTTAATCCTCTTGTTTATATGTCCAAGAAGGATAACACTTACAAAACCTTCAACAGAGATAAAATCGAGTGGAGAACTCAGTTTGAGGAAGAATATGAAGAGATGATTGATAATCTCTATAACTTCACCTCAATCTGCTGCTGGGTACCCTTCAACGAAGGCTGGGGACAGTTTGACGCTAAGAGAATAGGCGACTGGACAAAGGAAAAGGATCCCTCCCGTTTCTGCGACCACGCAAGCGGCTGGTACGACCAGAAGGGTGCAGATTTCAGAAGTATGCATAAATATATACTTCCTGTTATTCTTCCAAAGTATGACGGCAGACCTATCGTGCTGAGTGAGTACGGCGGATACAGCCACAACATCGAAGGCCATGTATGGAACTATCAGAAGAGCTTCGGCTATCAGATGTATAAGAGCAAGGATGCTCTTACCGAGGCATACAGAAAGCTTCACGAAAAGCAGATTATTCCCAACATAAAGAAGGGACTTTCCGCAACGGTTTACACTCAGGTTTCCGACGTTGAATTTGAGGTTAACGGAATGCTTTCCTATGACCGTGAGCTTGTAAAGCTTCACGAGGACGTAGTGAAAGAACTCAATGCAAAAATGACTTATTGATAAATGAAAAATAAGCACTGCCTTTTTGTCGGCGGTGCTTGTTTTAAATCGGAAAGGGGTGAAGATATGGCAGATAAAGGTTATACTAAAATGAAACTGTTATATATCAAGGATTTTCTTGAAAAGAAAAGCGACGAGGAAAATCCTGTCAGTGCAGAGCAGATAATGGAAATGCTTGAGGAAAAGGGGATTTACTGTGAAAGGAAGTCGATTTACAGTGATGTTAAAACCCTCAAGGACTACGGACTTGATATAAGCTCGGAAAGACTGCCTAAATCGGGATACAGCATCTTGACAAGAGAATTTGAACTGCCGGAATTACGTCTGCTTATCGATGCTGTACAAGCAGCAAGCTTCATTACTCAGAAAAAGTCAAAAGAGCTGATAAAGAAAATCGGCACGCTGTGCAGTGAGAATCAGAGGAAGCTTATTGAAGGTCAGGTATACATAGATAACAGAGTTAAGTGCACCAACGAAGAGATTTATTATAACATAGATATTCTTAACAGGGCCATACAGAAAAAAAGACAGGTCAGCTTCATATATCAAAAAAGAACAATGGCAGAAAGTGAAGACAAATACACTGTCAGCGAAAGAGAACTCTATGTCAGTCCTTATGCGCTGATATGGAGCAATGACCACTATTATCTTGTTGCAAATAATGAAAAATATGACAATTTGATGCATACAAGAATAGACAGAATGAAAAAGGTTGAAATAACTGATAAGAGAGCAAGAAACTTCAGTGAGGTTTCACCATATACACGTTTCTTTGATTCAGCTGATTATTCCGGTAAGATATTTAATATGTTCAGCGGTGATACACAGCGGCTTGAGCTGTGCTGTGATAACTCGATAATCGAGGAAATTTTGGATAGATTCGGTTCTGATACAACCTTGAGAAAATCTCACAAAGACGGACACTTTGTTTTAACAACTAAATGTGTCATCAGTGAAGGTCTTGTTTCATGGATTATGCAATTCGGTTCAAAGGTTGAAGTAATTTCACCGAAAAAACTCAGAGACGATGTGAGAACTAAAGCTAAGGATATATTGAATATTTATAACTAAGAAAAATATAAAAGGAACTGTTTGTATAACGACAGTTCCTTTTATGTGTTTTTAACCAAAAAATATAAATTATTTTGATAATTTAAGTAAAATTTAACTAAATAGTTAATAATTATAATGTAAAATTGTAAAGTTGTGCCGAATTTACTTAACCAAATAAACAAAAGAGGTGAAATCAATGAAGAAAACAGTATTTTTAACCGGTGCATCAGGAAATATGGGCTTTCACGGCTTTAAGGAGTTATACAAGCGAAGAAATATGTATAATATAACCTTACTTTTGCTGGATAAGCCTGCAGAAAGAGAAATGTTCAAAATCTATGAAGATAATCCGTCGGTAAAAATAATATGGGGAGACCTGACAAATTACGAAGATGTCTTGAAATGTGTTACGGGCTCGGATTATGTTCTTCATGTGGGTGGTATGGTTTCACCGGCGGCAGATTATTATCCGAACAAAACACTTTATGTTAACGTTACCGCTATGGAAAATATAGTCAGAGCGGTCAAAGCACAGCCCGACCCCGATGCTGTAAAAGTGGTTTACATAGGCTCTGTAGCCCAGACAGGAGACCGAAATATACCGACTCATTGGGGCAGAACAGGTGATCCCATTCAAATAAGTGTCTATGACCACTATGCGATAAGCAAAACAAAGGCAGAGGCGATACTCGCTGAGTCGGGTCTGAAATACTGGGTTTCTTTGAGGCAGACAGGTATTCTTTACCCTGATATCCTCAAAAATGTTGACCCGATTATGTTCCACGTGCCCATAAACGGAGTTCTCGAATGGGCAACCGTAGAAGACAGCGGCAGATTGCTTGCAAAGGTGTGCAATTCAACCGTTGAAGAAAGCTTTTGGCGCAGATTTTACAATATCAGCTCAGGTCCGGAATATAGAATAACTAATTATGAATTTGAGGTTCTGCTTCTGAATGCAATAGGTATGCGCGGGAAAGACATCCCCAAAATGCTTTTTGAACCAAAATGGTTCATATTGCAAAATTTTCACGGTCACTGGTTTACCGATTCCGATGAGCTTGAAAAGTATCTTAGATTCAGAAAAAATGTGCCTATAAAAGAGTATTTTAACGAGATGTCAAAGAAGCTTGATTATTATTACAAGTTCTCTTCGGTTGTACATCCGTCTATTCTGAAAAAATACCTGATGGAGCCTATAGCTAATATAAGTCTTTACGGAACACAGGCATGGCTTAAGAACGGAGTTAAAGACAGAATAACAGCATACTTCGGTTCGATTGAAAAATATAAAGAAATTCCTGAAAAGTGGTCTGATTTTGAGATAATAATACCGGATAAAAACGAAATGACATATCTGGATCACGGTTATGATGAAAGTAAGGATATTAACGATCTTACGGCTGAAGATATGAAAAAGGCGGCTGAGTTCAGAGGCGGTGAATTTATTGACAGTAAGCTCGGCAAGGATTTCTACACTCCCGTAAAATGGAAATGTGCTTTCGGTCATGAGTTTGAGATGTCGCCTAATCTTGTGCTTAAGGGAGGCCATTGGTGCCCTGATTGCTTACCTATGCCTTGGCGATATGATGAAATTGCAAAAGTAAATCCGTTTTTTGCGCAGGTGTGGTATTCTCACCATGATAAAGATGAAAACAATGTATATACTGAAGATATTTATTATGCTTTCTCAAAGGAATAATTATCAGAAACTAAAGATTAGAATTTCAGTTATTTCTTTTTCATATTCTTTTGCATGCGCTTAACTTGAGAATATAAAAGAATTCCTCTTTGAATAAAAGGGGAATTTTCTTTATTTTTTCATTGTAAACAGCTTGACAAGAGCATAACTCAGTGATAAAATTATAACAATTTAAACCGCTAAAGTTTAAATGGCTAAAGCGTGCTGGCTTTGTGGCGGTTTAAAACACAGTGAACAGTGAAAAAATAATGAATTTTTATTGACCTGATTTTACAACAGGTGTATAATTATTTCCATTCTTAATTTAAAGTTGAAAATTTTTTAGTAAGGTGACGGTTATGGTATCAATGGAAATGTATGAGCTTGGAGCAAAAAGCTCGGTTATAAGAGAGATATTTGAATACGGCAAAAAAAGAAAGGCAGAAATCGGCGCTGAAAATGTATTCGATTATAGCCTGGGCAACCCCAGCGTGCCTGCCCCTGAAATTGTAAATGAAACAATCCGTGAGCTTACGGAAAATATGCTTTCAACAGACCTTCACGGCTACACCTCGGCAGTAGGTGATAACGAAACAAGGCAAGCTATTGCCGACGACCTTAATATGCGTTTCGGCACAGCTTTTACAATGAATAATCTTTACATGACCTGCGGTGCCGCTGCATCTTTATGCATCACCTTCAGAGCACTTACCGAAAAGGATGACGAGATTATAATTTTCGCTCCCTATTTCCCTGAATATAAGGTTTTTATATCTTCTCAGGGAGGAAAACCTGTTGAGGTTAAGTGTAACGATGAGCTTCAGATTGATCTTGAGGCTTTTGAAAAGTCGATAACAAAAAACACAAAGGCAGTGGTTGTCAATTCACCTAATAATCCCTCGGGTGTTGTTATCAGCGAAGAAACCGTTAAGGGTATGTGCGAAATTCTTGAAAGAAAGCAGAAGGAATACGGAAAGGCTATTTTCCTTATTTCCGATGAGCCCTATAGAGAACTAGTTTACGGTGATGTTACGGTGCCTTACCTTACAAAGTTCTATAACAACACAATCGTTTGCTATTCCTACAGCAAGTCCCTTTCCCTTCCCGGTGACAGAATAGGTTATATTCTTGTGCCGAGTGAGGTTGAAAACTTCGAGCTTATATATAAATCCGTATGCGGTGCAGGCCGTTCTCTCGGCTATGTTTGCGCACCTTCAATGATGCAGTTTGTTATAAGAAGGTGTGTCGGCAAAACAGGGGATATCTCTATCTATAAAAAGAACCGTGATATTCTTCTTGAAGCCTTCGCAAAGTACGGCTTTAAAACTGCGAAGCCTGACGGAGCCTTCTATCTTTTTGTAAAGAGTCCCGTCGGAAGTGCAACGGACTTCTGTGAAACAGCAAAGAAATACGATCTTCTTCTTGTTCCCAGCGATTCCTTCGGATTTCCCGGCTATGTCCGCCTTTCCTATTGTGTAAGCACAGATATGATAATCCGTTCACTTCCTAAGTTTGAAGAGCTTGCAAGAGAATACAATTTAATCTGAGGTAAATGAAATGGAAAAGCTTAATAAAGCAAGAGAAATAATAAACAGTGTTGATAAAGAGATTGCCGCCCTATTTGAAAAGAGAATGGAGGCAGTAAGAGAAATAGCTGAATATAAAAAAGAAAGAGGTATGCCGATTTTTGATTCATCAAGAGAAGATGCAATAATCAAAAATGCACAGACTTATATCGAAAATGATGAAATAAGAGAGTTTTATGTGCCCTATATAAGAAGCACAATGAATATCTCAAAGCAGTATCAGCATCGTATAATGAAGGGTGCAAACATAGCCTACAGCGGTGTTGAGGGCGCTTTTGCGCATATTGCCGCAGGCAGAATTTTCCCTGACGGCAACAGAATATCCTATCCCGATTTCAAGGCTGCATATGAAGCCGTTGAAAAAGGTGAGTGTGACTGTGCGGTTATCCCAATTGAAAACAGCAGAGCAGGTGAGGTTGGTCAGACTATTGACCTGATATTTTCAGGCTCACTGTTTGTAAACGGTGTATACAGCCTTGATGTAAGGCATAATCTTATCGGTGTTAAGGGCGCAACAGAAAAGGATATTGTAAAGGTTGTTTCCCATCAGCAGGCTCTTGACCAGTGTGCTAATTTTATCCGTAATCAGGGCTATAAGAGTGAAAGCTGCGAAAACACTGCGAGAGCGGCAAAGTACGTTGCCGACCTTAACGATCCTTCCGTTGCGGCAATTGCAAGCAGAGAAACAGCCGATCTTTACGGGCTTGACGTTATCAGAGAAAACATCAACGAGGCAAGCAACAACACAACCCGATTTGTTGTTCTTTCCCGTACTCTCTGCAAAGAGAAGCGCGACCATTCAATTATTGTTTTTACCGTGCCGGATAAAGCAGGTGCGCTTGCTCACGCAATCAATGTCATCGGCCACCACGGCTATTCAATGAGAAGCATCAAGAGCCGTGCAATGAAGGATCTTATATGGACTTACTATTTCTATGTTGAAATCACCGGAGACCTTCAGAGCAAAAGAGGTATGTATATGCTTGATGAACTCAGTGAGTGCTGTGACAATCTGAAAATGGTGGGCACATTTAAGGATAACTGTAAGATTTGAGGCGTGATTTATGAAAATTCCCGTAAATTTAGGCAAAGACAGCTATGATATTGTTCTTGAACGAGGAGCAATTAAAAGGGCGGACGAAATTTTAGGCATTTCTGATGACAGGAATGTTCTTGTTGTTACCGATTCAGGTGTTCCGTCAGAGTATGCAGATGCCGTTGCACAGTGCTTTTCAAAAGGCCGTATTTTTGTTTTTCCAGAGGGCGAAAAAAGCAAGAATTTTGATACCTATAAGTCAATCTGTGAAAAGCTTTTGGAATATTCCTTTACCAGAAAAGATGCAGTTATTGCCGTCGGTGGCGGAGTTGTCGGCGATATGGCGGGCTTTGCGG
The DNA here is from genome assembly GCA_045537485.1 of Acutalibacteraceae bacterium. Classification (GTDB taxonomy): domain Bacteria; phylum Bacillota; class Clostridia; order Oscillospirales; family Acutalibacteraceae; genus UBA6857. Next base: position 14,175 of record JAZSPQ010000002.1, read on the forward strand.
CTGCGACCTATATGAGGGGAATAGATTTTTATAATATTCCCACCACCTTACTTTCTCAGGTTGATTCTTCAATAGGTGGAAAAACAGCGATAGACCTTAACGGTGTAAAAAATATAATCGGTGCCTTTTATCAGCCTAAGAAGGTAATAATCGACCCTGATGTGCTTTCAACTCTTTCAGAGCGCCATATAAAAAATGGACTTGCCGAAAGCATAAAAATGGCTATGACTTTTGATAAGGAGCTCTTTGACCTTTTCAGAAAAGCGTATTATATGACCCATATTGATAAAATCATAGAGCTTTCCCTTCGTATAAAAAAGAAGGTTGTTGAAGAGGATGAAAAGGAAGCAGGGCTTCGCAAAAGCCTCAATTTTGGTCACACAATAGGTCACGGCATAGAAACTTATCTGGACGGTGAGCTTTACCACGGTGAGTGTGTAGCTTTGGGTATACCTCCTATGTGCGGCGAGAGCATCAGAGAAGATGTGGTTTCTGTGCTTCAAAATGTGGGACTTCCCAATAAGTGCAGCTTTGACCGTGAAAGGGTCAAAGAAATAATAAGCCACGATAAAAAATCTGGCGGTGAAAAAATCACTATTGTAAAATGTAAAGAAATAGGCTCCTTCTGTTTTGAAGAGCTGACAGCAGACGAAATAATGAATCTTATATAAGGGTGTGAAAAAATGAAAAACACCATTGGTAACAGTGTTACCGTTACGCTTTTCGGTGAAAGCCACGGCGAGGCAATAGGTTGTGTTATTGACGGAATTGCCCCCGGTGTTTCTGTTGACGAGGTCTTTATTGCTTCTCAAATGGAAAAGCGTAAGGGTATAAATGCAATATCTACCCCACGCCGTGAAGCTGACGAAGTTAAAATACTCAGCGGAGTATTCGAAGGCAAAACAACAGGTACACCCATCTGCCTTATGATAGAAAACGGCGATACAAAAAGCAAGGATTATTCCCTTACACGTTTTATTGCAAGACCGGGTCACGCTGACTATACTGCTGAGTGCAAATATCACGGCTTTCAGGATTTCAGAGGCGGCGGCCATTTTTCGGGCAGACTTACTGCACCTCTTGTTGCGGCAGGAGCTATTGCCATATCCGCTCTGAAAAATAAGGGTATTTATATCGGCACTCACATTGCCCGTTGCGGGGGAATTTGCGACAGAAGCTTTGAAAACATAAAAGAAGATATTGAGCTTCTCGACAGCCTCGAAATGCCGGTTCTCTGTGAAGATAATCGCAGAGAAATGCTTTCATATATTGAAAACGTAAGAGCAGACGGCGACAGTGTGGGCGGAATTTTATCAACTGCTGTTATCGGCATGCCCGAGGGTGTGGGCGAGCCATGGTTTGACAGTGTGGAAAGCATGCTCTCTCACGCACTGTTCTCAATACCTGCAGTTAAGGGTGTTGAGTTCGGCAGAGGCTTTGGCTTCAGCTCTATGCGCGGAAGTGATGCAAACGACCCCTTCAGGGTAAAAGACGGAAAAATTGTAACTCTTACAAATAACAACGGTGGCGTCAACGGAGGTATAACGAACGGTATGCCCATAACCTTCAACCTTGCTGTTAAACCGACTCCTTCTATATATAAAAGTCAGCAAACCGTCGATTTTGAAAAGAGGGAAGATACAGTTCTTGATATAAAAGGCAGACACGACCCTGCAATAATCCACAGAGCGAGAGTTGTTGTTGATAGTATTACGGCTCTCGTGCTTTGTGACCTTCTTACAACTCGCTTCGGCACAGACTATCTTGGAAGTGATTAAATGAAATACGGACTTATCGGTGAAAAACTCGGACACAGCTTTTCAAAGCCTATTCACGAAAAAATTGCCGATTACACCTATGAAATAAAAGAAATAGCTGAAGATGAACTTGATTCATTTATGAAATCAAAGGACTTCTGCGGCATAAATGTTACAATTCCTTATAAGAGTGCAGTTATACCTTATCTTGACTATGTTGACCCCATTGCCGAAAAAATCGGAGCAGTCAATACCGTTGTAAACAGAAACGACAAGCTTTACGGTTACAATACGGATTTCGGCGGTCTTAAGATGCTCATAGAAAAGAGCGACTTTGATTATAAGGATAAAAAAGTTCTCATTCTCGGTACGGGCGGTACATCAAAAACTGCAAGAGCGGTGGCAGAAGCGCTTGGCGCGAAAGAGATTATAACCGTGGGCAGATGCAGTTCGGTTAATTATGAAAATGTCTATTCTCTTCACGGCGATGCGGAATACATAATCAACACAACCCCTTTGGGAATGTATCCCAACGTTGATACCTGCGCCATTGAGCCCGGCAACTTCAAAAGTCTGAAGGGCGTTACCGATGTTGTATATAATCCTCTAAAAACAAAGCTGAGTCAGAAGGCGGAAAGCTGCGGAATTAAAAGCGCCTGCGGACTTTATATGCTTGTATGTCAAGCGGTTCTTGCTTGTGAACTCTTCACGGGCAGTAAGATTGATGTAAAGAATACAGCCGATGAAATTTACGGTGAAATACTCAGAGAAAAGCAGAATATCGTTCTTATCGGTATGCCGGGAAGCGGCAAAAGCACGATAGGCAAAGCGCTTGCGAAGAAGCTTGGCAAGACCTTTACAGATACCGACGAAATGATTGTTTCACAGTACGGTGTTATAAGTGACATCTTTGCTCAAAAGGGTGAAAAGTATTTCAGAGATATTGAATCTGAAAAGGTCAGAGAGGCGGCAAAAATGAACGGCTGTGTTATTGCAACCGGCGGCGGAGCAGTATTAAGAAAAGAAAATGTTGATTTGCTCAGACAAAACGGAATCATCGTCTTTTTAAACCGTCCCCTTGAGGATATAATCCCAACCGTTGACAGACCATTATCAAGTGATTATGAAGCACTTAAAAAACGCTTTGAGGAAAGATATGATATATACGTTTCCTCAGCTGACGAAGAAATATTTGTTGGCGGAAATGTAGAAAATTCAGTTAATAATATTCTGGAGAAATTAAAATGAAAATTCTCGTTATAAACGGACCGAATTTAAATATGCTCGGCATAAGAGAGCCTGACCACTACGGCAGAGAAACCTATGCTGACCTTATAACTAAAATTGAAAGCTATTGCAAAGATAAAGAAATACACTGTGAGTGTTATCAGTCAAACCACGAGGGCTGTCTTGTTGATAAAATTCAGGAAGCCTACGGTAAATTTGACGGTATAGTGATTAACCCCGGTGCATATACTCACACTTCGATAGCCATTCTCGATGCTGTGAAATCCGTTATGATACCAACCGTTGAGGTGCATATCTCAAAGGTTGAAGAAAGAGAGGATTTCCGTCAGATAAGCTATATCCGCCTTGCAGCGATTAAAACAATCACAGGCTTAGGTACCGACGGATACCTCAGAGCAATAGATTTTCTCAGCCAATATTTAAAGAAGTGATAAAATGACAGTAAAAATAAAGCCTTCAGAAATCAGAGGCACGGTTACTGCTCCCGCATCAAAAAGTATGGCACACCGCCTTCTTATCTGTGCGGGGCTTTCAGAAGGCACAAGCCATATAAAAAATGTTGCATACAGTGAAGATATCCTTGCAACTCTTGATTGTCTTGAGTCAATGGGCGCCACTGTTCAGAGAGGACCCGACTATGTGATTATAAGCGGCTGTTCTCCTGCGAAATCGAAGGGTGCACGATATAAATGCCGTGAAAGCGGCAGTACTCTCCGTTTTTTTATACCGATTGCTATGCTCAGTGAAAATGAGAGCATATTTACCGGTTATGGCAGACTTATGCAAAGACCTATGACAGTTTATGAAAGCATTGCAAAAGAAAAAGGACTTTTCTATAAGGCTGAAAGTGACAGCATAAAGCTCAGAGGGAAGCTCTCATCGGGTGAATACACCGTTGCAGGTGATGTGAGCAGTCAGTTCATAAGCGGTCTGCTTTTCGCTTTACCATTATGTGAAGGTGAAAGTGAAATCCGGATTACCGGGGTTGTTGAAAGCCGAAGTTATATTGATATGACCCTTGACGCTGTTAAAATGTTCGGCGTAAATGTATTTTGGAAAAATAAAAACACCCTTTATATAAAAGGCAATCAGAGCTATAAGGCTTCAGATCTTACGGTGGAGGGAGACTGCTCAAATGCATCCTTTTTGGATGCCTTTAACTGTATCGGCGGAAATGTAACCGTCAACGGTCTGAAAGCTGATACCCTACAGGGCGATTCGGTATATAAGCAATATTTTGCTTTCCTAAAAGAGGGTAATGCTGAGCTTGATATAAGAGACTGTCCCGATCTTGCTCCTATATTGATGACCCTTGCTTCAGAGCTTAACGGTGCCGTTCTTAAAGGTACAAAGCGTTTAAAAATCAAAGAGAGTGACCGTGGGGAAGTAATGAAGTGGGAACTGTCAAAATTCGGTGCAGATATAGAGGTTTATGAGGATGAAATTATAATAAACCAAAGTGTGCTGAGAACTCCCGAGATTCCTCTGGACTCACATAATGACCACAGAGTTGTTATGAGCCTTGCCGTTTTAACAAGTAAGTATGGCGGTGAAATTAAAGGCGCAGAGGCGGTCAGGAAAAGCTATCCTGATTTTTTCGCTGTGGCTGAAGCTCTCGGCTTGGAGGTAAAAAAATATGACGATAAATAAAAACACACGTTTTCTCATAGTCGGTCTCGGTCTTCTCGGAGGAAGCTATGCGAGAGGTCTTACCGGTAAGGGTTATTACGTTGAGGCTCTCGTTGATAACGAGCAGGCCAAGGAGTACGCTCTCGAGCACGGTATGGTAAAAAATGTCAGTACCGATGTTGATGAGGCTATGATAAAGCAGGCAGATATTATAATCTTTACACTTTATCCCGAAACCTTTGTGGATTGGATTGAAAAAAACGGTAAGCTTATAAAGCCGGGTACGATAATTACCGATGTTACGGGTGTAAAGGGCTGTATTGTTGATAAAATTCAGCAGATGCTTCCTCCTATGGTGGAATTTATATCCGCTCACCCCATGGCAGGTAAGGAAAGCTCGGGCATAACAAACAGCGACGAGAGAATTTTCTACGGAATGAACTATCTTGTCGTACCTACCGACAGAAATACAGACGAGGGCATAGAAGCCTGCAAAAGAATAGGCGAAATTCTCGGCTTTGGGAAAATTTCCGAAATTTCACCCGAGAACCACGATAAGATGATAGGCTTCGTTTCACAGCTTACTCACTGCATTGCCGTAGCGCTTATGAACTGCTATGAGCACGCAAGCCTTGAAAGATACACGGCTGACTCCTTCCGTGATCTTACACGAATTGCAAAAATCAACGAAAAGATGTGGAGCGAGCTTTTTCTTGCGAATAAGGATGCTCTTCTTGAAGAAATGGAGCTTTTCCAGAATCAGCTTCAGAAGCTTCACGATTATCTCAAGACAGACGACCGTCAGGGTCTTATGAATATGATGATAACATCAACTGAACGCAGAAAATTATTTGATAAATAAACAGGAGGTCAAAAGCTATGAAGAATATGGATTTTGTATGTAAGCTTCCCATTCCCAAGCTTATCAAAGAAGAATACCCCATGACTGCCGAAGCTAAGGCGATCAAGGAGAAAAAGGATAAAGAAATAAGAGATATTTTTGAGGGCAATGAGAGAAAGCTTATACTTGTTATCGGTCCTTGCTCGGCAGATAATGAGGATTCCGTTATGGACTATATTACAAGACTTATTCCCGTTCAGGAAAAGGTCAAGGATAAAATACTCATTATCCCGAGAATTTATACCAACAAGCCACGTACCACAGGTGACGGTTATAAAGGTATGCTTCATCAGCCCGACCCCAACGCTGCCGCTGACCTTATCAAGGGTATTGTTGCAATAAGAAAGCTTCATATGAGAGCGGTCAATGAAACGGGCTTTTGCTGTGCTGATGAAATGTTGTACCCTGAAAATTACCGATATCTTTCCGATATTCTGTCTTATGTAGCAATCGGTGCAAGGAGCGTGGAAAATCAGCAACACAGGCTTACCGCAAGCGGTATAGATATTCCTGTAGGTATGAAGAATCCCACGGGCGGTGATCTTTCCGTCATGATGAATTCAATCACAGCTGCACAGCACAGCCATGATTTTATATACAGAGGCTGGGAGGTACGTTCAAAAGGCAACTCTCTTGCTCATGCTATTCTCAGAGGCTATGTCAACGACAGGGGACAGTCTTTTTCAAACTACCACTATGAAGACCTTGCTCATCTTTGTCAGCTTTATGCCGAAAGAGAGCTTGCAAATCCTGCAGTAATTGTTGATACCAATCATGCAAATTCGGGTAAAAAGTATCTTGAACAGCCGAGAATTGCAAAGGAAATTCTTCATTCCTGCCGCCACAATTCAGATATTGATAAAATGGTTAAGGGACTTATGATTGAAAGCTATATTGAAGACGGTGCCCAGAAAATAGGTGAAGGTTGCTACGGCAAGAGCATAACCGACCCTTGCATAGGCTGGGAGAAGACTGAAAAATTGATTTACGACCTTGCAGATATATATTAATATCACGAAAGACAGGTTATTCTTTTAATCTGTCTTTTGACAATTTTACGGAAAAATGATTTTTTTGCAACATAATTTAATATAATGTTAAAAATATGTTGACATCTTTGGTATTATCATATAATATAATCAAAAACGAAAAAAGCAAAGGAGGCGGAAATATGGATATTATTCAGCAGATACTGTTAGCGCTGAAAGAATGGATAGAAATGATGAAAGAGATATTTTTCTTTGTAAATAGCCAATTTCTGCCAATGACAGATGACAATTCAGCCGATAGAGATAAGCATTGGTATCGTTAAGTAAAATATTTTTCAAAAACTTTCAAAATACCATTGACAAACTGCTTTTAATCTGCTATTATATGTAAGCCGCTGATGAAGCGGCATTTATGTGGGAGCATAGCTCAGCTGGGAGAGCATCTGCCTTACAAGCAGAGGGTCACAGGTTCGAGCCCTGTTGTTCCCACCATTTGGCCCGGTAGTTCAGTTGGTTAGAACGCCAGCCTGTCACGCTGGAGGTCGACGGTTCGAGCCCGTTCCGGGTCGCCATTTTAA
>JAZSPQ010000060.1:0-17669 GCA_045537485.1 Acutalibacteraceae bacterium
CTTGATTAAACCTACAACCTTTTGAGCCATTTTTTGCACCTCCAAATTTATGTGGTTGATGGCGACTTGCTTTAAAATTTAGCAAATCTCCCACAGGGAGATAAACTCCCTACATAATAAACGGCATTGCCGTAAATTATCAGAACTTAATCCAAAGCGACCTCAATCTGATTGAGACCGAGCTCAACAGGTGTTTCTCTGCCGAGCATAGAAATCATAACAACGACTACTTCCTTTACAAGGTCGATGCTGTCAACAACACCGCTGTAACCGTCGAAGGGTCCGCTAAGGATGTTTACAAAGTCTCCTACCTTGTAGTTGACTTCTACCGTCTTCTTCTCAATGCCGAGGTTTATAACCTCCTGCTCTGAAAGAGGAACAGGCTTACTTCCGGGACCGACAAATCCCGTAACGCCTCTTGTGTTTCTGATGACGTACCAAGCTTCGTCTGTCATTGACAGCTCCTCGTCTTCAAACTCACTGCGTTTTTTGTAGATACAGGCAACCTTCACCATAACATAACCGGGGAAAAGCTTACGCTCAACCTCTCTTACCTTATCGTCTTTGATTTCCGTAACCATTTCGGTGGGGATACGCACTTCAAAGATCTGGTCCTGCATCTTACGGTTTTCAACAACCGTTAAAATGTTTGAGGCTACTTTATTCTCATAGCCTGAATAGGTGTGTACTACAAACCATCTGGCGTTATCTGCCATTGTTACACCTCCAAAATTCTTCTGCTACGGATCCATCCGTCAAGATTACTCGGCAGATTCCTCTGCGTTTTCATCTTCCTGAGTATCGGTAGTCTCTTCGCCTTCATCAGCAGCGTCGTCACCCTCGGTTTCGTCTTCTGCCTTATCAGAAGGATCTTCATCGGTTTCTTTTTCGTCTTCATCGTCTTCAGGTGTTGCATCTGTGTTTGTTGCAACATTTTCTTCAGTACCTGCATTCTTGTTGCTCTCGTTCTGTGCGATTGCTACTTCCTTAAGAGCTACAATACCTGTCTCAAGACCGAAGTCTATCGCAAATACTACTGCTGTAACGATTGCAACAACAACAAGTACTATACCTGTGTTTTTAAGAACTGTTTTTGCGTCAGGCCAAACAATCTTTTTTGTTTCACCCTTGAAGTCCTTAACGAAGCGTTTGATACTCTTACCTGCGCGAGCGAAGAAGTTTGGCTTATTACTCTTGCTACCCTTTGCAGCCTTTGCAACCTTTTCGGCAGCTTTGCTTTCCTCAGTTGTGGCCTTGTCAACCTTAGAATCCTGGGTAACTTTCTTTTCTTTGTCAGCCATCATTCTACCTCCCGTATTATTTGGTCTCTTTGTGGAGAGTGTGTTTCTTGCAGAATCTGCAATACTTGTTCATCTCCAACCTATCAGGATTGTTCTTCTTGTTTTTCATTGTGTTGTAGTTACGCTGTTTGCACTCTGTGCAGGATAATGTAATTTTTACTCTCATGAACGGCACCTCCATTATAGGAAATTTAAGGTCATCATAAAAGCAACACTTCTTTTATATGACCAAGTAAGGCCTCCCTCTATTTCAGGACACAAAAATAAAGCCCTCTGCAAGAGGTACGGATAGTTTAACACATAATCCAGTACCAGTCAAGGGCTTTTGGACATTTTTTTCAAATTTTTACAATTTTTTTCGTTACAAAGGAAGTTATACACTTCTTTTATTCAACGACAACCATTTCTTTAATAATAATAGGCTCATAAGGTTCAGCTTTTTCACCCATTGAATTGAATCTTCTTGCAACCTGACAGAAAGCATCACATACTTCCATACCTTCAATAACCCTGCCGAAGGCGGCGTAGTTTCCGTCAAGGAAGCTGCAATCGTCATAGCAAATAAAGAACTGGCTTGAGGCAGAGTTAGGATTCTGGCTTCTTGCCATTGAAAGCACACCTCTTGTGTGGGAAAGTTTATTTTGTGTGAAACCGTTAGCGGCAAATTCACCGTAAATATTTTCATCGCTTCCGCCGCAGCCTGTTCCCTCGGGATCTCCACCCTGACACATAAAGTTATCGACAACTCTGTGGAAGGTGAGTCCGTTGTAAAAGCCGCTGTTAACGAGCTTTATAAAGTTTTCCACGGTTTTGGGTGCGTACTCAGGATAGAGCTCAATGGTGTACTCTCCCCCATTTTCCATCGTTACTTTGACTTTTGTGTTAGCCATAATTTTACCTCTCTAATAATAATGTAATATAATTCTCTTTTAAAAATCCGCACGCTAAGTGCGGATTTTATATTGGTGCGGGTAACAGGGGTCGAACCTGCACGCTGTGAGGCACAAGATCCTAAATCTTGCGTGTCTGCCAATTCCACCATACCCGCATATAATACTATGAACTCGCCTCGCTTCATCCGCCACCGGCGGCGCTTTGACGATGATGCTGCCAATTCCACCATGCCCGCATACACCTTTGAAATTATATCATAAAAGTTGCAAAAGTCAAGAAAAATATTCTCTATCTCCCTATTTCTACTCCGAGTAGAGTTAAGTTTTTGACAGGTAGAGTGTCCGGTTTAATCGGTAGGGTGACTTTTTTATTATGACTGTGTATCATATAACTGTAATTTATTTTTAAGGAGGTATTTTATGAAGCTTTCAAAAGTAACATTACCAGTTTATTCAAAAGGAGAAGAAATTTTCAATTCTGTTTCTCACGGCCTTGGGGTACCTCTCGGTATTATTGCCTGTGTCTTTTGCCTGCTGAAGGCATCAAATGTAAATGCTGTTATCGGTTCAGTTATCTTCGCTGCTTCAGTTGTGGTGCTTTATACCTGTTCGACCCTCTATCATTCGCTTAAAAGATCAAATGCAAAAAAATTGATGCGATTACTAGACCATTCAACTATTTTCATCCTGATCACGGGTACCAGCATCGCCATAGCAGTTATCTGTGTTTATCCTTATAACAGTGTTATAGCAATAATCATGGCATCACTCAGCTTCCTTCTGAGCACCATAGGTACTGCTCTGACATTTATTGATCAGGAAAAATACAAAAAAGTCCAGATGACTCTTTATATGATTGTGGGTTGGATTTCCGTTTTACTGATTTATCCGATTTATAAACATTGCGAAAACGCGTTTATGATAATCCTCTTAGTTGCACTCGGCGGAATAATCTACACCTTAGGTACCGTCTTTTACGCCGTCGGTAAAAAGAAAAAGTATTTCCACTGCATTTTTCATATATTTGTTCTTTGCGGAACAGTTCTTCACTTTTTCGGAATTTATGTTGCAATTTAAACCAACAAATCAAATTTTAGTTGAATATTAAGAATAACAGGCTTCTGAGTTGTAAAACAACTTAATACACCTGTTATTTTTTTACTTTTTAGCAAGCGGTTATTGCAACAGCCTCAGCTTTATTTCTTTTTAACAACAAACCAAGCAAACAAATAAGCAACGATGCACGCAACCTGTAAAATTGCACAGGGAATAAAGATGTATTTAAGCGTTTCAAGCTCGAATGAGAAATAGACCGCAAATGCTGAAGTCCATAAAATCAACGACACAAAAATGCATCGGTAGACTATTCTCCACCACAAAGAGGAGAATATGGTAAGCACTACCGCTGCCACAGGAAGCGCATACAGAAATGAATTATAAGCATACCCGCTTAATGACGGAATGTTTTTCATAACAAAAAATACTATTGAAGCAACGAAAAACACGCTGACAACGATAATAATAGGTACAAAAAGCCTGGAAGGTTTTAAGGTATCTTTCGGCTTAACGGCTTTGAGATCAAGCTCATTTTTATCGGATATTAATTCTGATACAGAAACACCGAATAACTCCGAAATTTTATAAACGGTAAATGAATCAGGTACACTTTCCCCTCTTTCCCATTTTGAAACAGCTTTGTCACTGTAATTAAGCTGATAGCCCAACTCGCTTTGTGTCATTCCCCGTTCCTTTCTCAAGTAATTGAGCCTGTTCCCGAAGTTCTTTTTAAAATCAATTTCATTAAGCACCTTATCACCCGCCTTGTTTATAAATTTTATAGATACAGTTTAGCATATTTGCGCGTTTTTAGCAAGAACTTTAGCATATGATAATCTTCAATTTCAATATATTAATATCTATATTTTATTAAATACATCTTGTGTATTATGTGTATGATGTGTTAAACTGTTGTTAACATAAAAAAAGAGGGTGTAAAAATGAATAAAAAAATGTATTTAAGAGGTATTGCAGGTCAGATTTTCTATAATTCCACAGAACTGCTCGCTATGGCACTTACCTACAGACCTATCCCAAAAGAAATCGAACACAAGAAAAAAATCCACTACGGCAAGGACAAAAAGAACTATATAATAACCTTTTGCCGCAAGGATATGAAGGAACAGAAGAAGCCTTTATTCCTCTATATCCACGGTGGCGGCTGGATTTCAGGTATTGTCGAAATGCGCAATCCCTATATTGTTAATTGGGCAAAGCTCGGATTCTTCACTACATCGGTCAACTATACAAATGCACCGCAAAAGGTGTTCCCTGCTCAGATAAAAGAGCTTTTTGCCGCTATCGATTATATTGTTGACCGAGCTGATGAATACAATTTTGACCCTGAAAATATTGTAATTGCAGGTGAAAGTGCAGGCGGATACTTTATATCTTACATTGCAAGCTGTCTTAATGATCCGACTATTCTTGGAAAGCTCGGCATCGAATTCAGAAGTCTTGATAAAATAAAAATCAAGGCTCTTGTTTCTCACAGCGGAGCCTTCAGTTTTGAAAATCTCCTTGACCCTGAAAAGAAACAGTCTAAATTCCCCGATATAAAAATGATGCTCAGAACTTTTACAGGTATGAATTTTAAAGAGCTCGGTAAATATATCAAAACTGAAGAGGGCAAGCTTCTTTCTCCTCAGATTACAGAAAAATTCCCTCCATCATACCTTACCTGGTGTACCAGAGACTTTCTTAGGTATGAGACCTTTGATTTAATGGAAAAGCTTGAAAAATTCGGAGTGCCTCACAGGGAATTCAAGGGCGAAAAAGAAATCGGCAATCACGCATGGACTATTGTAACTATGTTCAGCAAGGCGAAGGCTTGCCTGAGAGATACCGTTGATTTTGTTCTCCCCTACCTTCCCGAATATTTCGAAAAAGAAGACGAAAAATGGACATTAAAAAAGTGATAAAGTGTAAAATGGCAGATATAAAAGTATATGATGTTCGCATTTATCCCGGTGATTCAGCTTTTTTGATAGATGACGGCGAAACCGCAATTCTTTATGACACAGGCTTCGGATTCACAGGATATGCAATAGCTGATAATATTAAGAAAATTCTTGGTGAAAGAAAGCTCAACTATATCTTTCTTACTCATTCACACTACGACCACGCACTCGGCAGTGCATATATTTCCGAAAAATATCCCGATGCCGTAATCGTTGCAGGTAAATATGCCGCGGAAATTTTCAAGCGACCCGGTGCCAAGGCTGTTATGAAAGAGCTTGACAGCAAAATCGCCGTAAAGTACGGCGTAACAGACTATAAATTTTTAGCTGACAGATTAACTGTGGATGTTGCCGTTGATGACGGCGATTTAATAAAGGCGGGAGATATGACCTTCAGGGCACTGAATCTTCCCGGGCATACAAAATGCTCCATAGCCTATTACTGCGAGGAAAATCAGCTTTTATTGTCCTGCGAAACTCTTGGAGTTTACAACGGTAAAGCTTCGATTATTCCATCAATACTCGTCGGTTACGCTGATGCGATAAGCTCAATAGACAAAGTACGCCAATTAAGTATAAAAAATATCGTTGCACCTCATGTGGGTTTACTGAACGAAATGCAAACGGAATATTTTTTGAATAATATGAAAGTTGAAACGGAAAAGGCTGCAAATTTTATCGCTGACAGAATAAAGCAAGGCATTTCGAAGGAAGATATACTTAAACAGTATAAGGCGGTCTACCGTAATGATTTTTCAGATGAGGCTTACCCCGAGGATGCGGCAAATCTTAACACATCTATTATGATTGAGCTTATCAGAAAAGAATTTAATTTATAAGGAGACAGACATATATGAAAAAAGTGCTGTTGAAAAGCTATGCTAAGCTTATTGCCCGCTCAGGCGGTGCAGTCAGAAAAAATGATGTTGTAATCATCCGTGCAAATCTGGATCAACCTGAGTTTATCACGATGCTGTGCGACGAATGTTATAAAGCAGGCGCAAAAAGGGTTATTGTTGAATGGAGTCATCAGCCTATTCAGAAGCTTGGTATCAGGCATATGAGGACAAACACTCTCGGTACCGTTGAAAGCTACGAGGAGGCTATGCTTAAATACAGACTTGATAACAACCCTGTTATGATCTACATTTTATCTGAAGATCCCAACGGTCTCAAGGGCATAAATCAGGCCAAGTATTCGCAAGCTATGCAAACCCGTTACAAAGTAATCAAGCCTTACAGAGATGAAATGGACAATAAATATAAGTGGTGCATTGCCGCTGTACCCGGTGTCGCCTGGGCTAAGACTGTTTTCCCCGAAATGCGTACTGGTGCCGCTGTCAAAAAGCTTTGGGAGGCAATTCTTTACACCTCACGGGTAATTGATAAAGAAGGCAACTTGCTGAACCCCGAGGAAGAATGGGCAAAACATAACGAGAGCTTTAAAAGGCGTTGCAAAATTCTCAATGAAGCGAAGCTTAAACAGCTTCATTATAAATCCGCTAACGGTACCGATTTAAGGGTTGGGCTGATGAAAAACGGCAATTTTCTCGGTGGCGGAGAAGAAACTCTTTCAGGTGAATATTTTAATCCGAATATACCCACAGAGGAAATCTTCACAACACCTATGGCAGGCAAAGCTGAAGGCATTGTCTATTCTTCTATGCCACTTTCTTATCGAGGAGAAATTATTGACAATTTTTCAATAACCTTTAAAGACGGAAAAGCTACTGAGGTTAAGGCAGAAAAAAATGAAAATCTGCTTCGTGAGATGATTTCAATGGATGAAGGAGCCGCCAAGCTGGGCGAATGTGCTTTCGTTCCATTCGACTCACCTATCAGAAACAGCGGAATAATGTTTTATGAAACGCTTTTTGATGAAAACGCCGCCTGCCATCTTGCTATGGGTGAAGGCTTCACAAATACTGTAACGGATTTTTCAAAGCACACGAAGGATGAGCTTCACAAAATGGGTGTCAACGATTCAAGCATTCACGTTGACTTTATGATAGGCACTGCAGACCTGTCAATAACAGGTATCACTGAAGATAACGCAGAGTTTCCGATATTCATCAACGGAAACTGGGCTTTTTAACAGCTAAAACCCTCGGCTGAGCCGAGGGTTTTATTACATGTCAATATATTTTTCTTTTGATCTTTTAACCTCTGCAATGAACTTATTATCAAGCTCCGTAAGCTTATATCCGCTTTTATAGATAAGCACATCTTTATAAACCTTATCGTCTTCAGATATTTTTATCTCCACAAGTCCGTATTTACGCATGGTCTCCACCGGTATGGGCGACACCCACATAAATGTATTGGGGACACGGCTCAGCACTTCCATCTGACTTGCTCTCTCAAAAAGATAAATACGTTTATCAACAGCCTCGGAAAGCTCCGCCTTTTTGACATCAATAAGAGGCATCGAAGGCACATAGGGATCTGCATGGCAGACCTCGATAAACTCAGCAAGGTCGTCTGATGTTATATTATCCATTCTTGCAAGAGGGCTGTTTTCAGAGGTAACAAGCACATATGAAAATTCGGTGATTGTCTCGCTTATAAGCTTCTTATCTCTGAACATTATCTTATAATGCTCATCAAATGTGGACTTATATCTTACAATACCGATATTATAATCCCCATGCAACACATTTATAAGTGTTTTGTTAGAGTTCGTTTCCTTATAGAAAAATTCTGCAGGCGAACCGGTACTTATATTCTTGGAAAACTCGGTAAAAGCTTCGGCAATATAACTCGCTCTGGGCACACTTGCCGAGAACTGCTGAACCTTTCTTTTTCCGTTGATATAGATATCCTCAACCTGCTCAACCTGAGCAATAATTCGACGTGCATAACGAAGGAACTCCTCTCCGTCATCGGTTACGGTAATGCCCTTTGAGGTTCGCTTGAAGATAGTTATTCCTATATGCTCTTCAAGCTCCTTTACAGCTCGGCTAAGGTTGGGCTGACCCATATAGAGATTCTCAGCCGCCTTGCTGATTGACTTGGTTTTAGCAATCTCGGTTGCATATTTCAAATGAAGTATATTCATAATTCTTTACCGGAATATAATCAGATTACGGGTTCAAACACAACAGTCACAATGCTCATTTCGGGCACTTCAACAGTTCCTACTGCCCAACGCTCATCTGTAAGCTCGAGATCACGAGTGGCGTCCGTAGTGTATACAGACATTGTGTAACCGGGCATCACATAGGTAAATTCCTTTTCATAACCGTTGTTGACAATAACAGCCACATAATTGCCGTCAGGTGTTTTGAAGCCTGAAACATTCATATTGTTTTCAATAATGTAATGATCATATGCCTTGCCGTCAACAATGTTGTCCCACCAGGCTTTTTCAGCAGAGATGTCTGCAATACTGATATCAAAGTTAACCGCATGGCTTCCCACGGGTACAAACTTTGTGAAGTGAGCCATTGCATAGTATCTCTTTCCGATAACATATTCGGAGCAATCGCCGTTTGCACCTATCATACTGTCTGCATTGTAAAGTCCGTCATTAACTGCAACCCAGGATGTCCAGCTGTTAACTCCCGTGAGAGACACATCTTCGCTGATTTCACGTGCCATAAGCACAGCAGCCTCAATTTCGTCAATTTTATGCTCATTGGGAAGCTCACACCATTCGCTCATTTCCAGCTCTATGTCACCGTAATTCTTCTCCATATAACGGCCGAAGGCATACTTATACATAATATCATCTGTCCAGTAGCTATGGTAAGCGTATGTTCCGAGAACATCCATAATAGCATCGTTTTCATAGATAGCATCAATGTAATCCATTGTGTCATCGCTTATGCAACCGCTTTCTGCAAGTGAAAGCTTAACATCAAGATTTCTTTCCTTGATTTCAGCAGCAAAGGCCTCACCTACTTCAATTATATCCTCAAGCTCATAGTGACAGCCTTCCTGGCCTACCCAGCCGCCGCCCCAAGTCCACTGAGGTTCATTGATGGGGCTGATATATTTAACAGGAACACCTTTTGAAATAAAGTATTCAGCAACATCACACATATATTTGGCAAAATCATCTGCACAGCCACCCTTAAGGTTGCAGGTATATTCCTCATAACTGCCTGCTGCAGATCCCGATTCTGTCATTGAATAGTGAGGAGAATTTGCAAAAAGCACAACTGTATCAATACAACCGTAGCTGAGGGATAAATCGAGCATTTTCTGCGCGGCGGCATCCTTTGTCCAATCGTACTCATATTCACCTGATTCTTCATTATAAACAAGGAAGCTCTCAGTAGCTCTCCACTCGTTTCCGGGAAGTCTTGTGTTCGGATTATCCTTTTCACCTGCACCTACATTGTAGCGATAGATATTGAGACCGAGGCCCTCTTCCGAATAAAGAAGCTTTGCAAGCTCTTCTGCGTTTTCGCTGTCGCCTGCAATCTGTGCCCACCAAGCGGCGGATGTACCCCAACCTGTGATTTCCTGCTGCACACAAAGCTTATCAAATTTCATAAATACATGTTCAGCACGAAGGTTGAACCAGCCTGCGATTGTTACCATTATGAAAATAAATAAAGAAACTCGGTGGATTATTTTTTGAATATAAGTCGATCTGCTCATTTTGATTATCTCCTTCAATTCATAATTATTCCTGAATATTTTACCATAAAAGTAAGATAAAGGTCAACTGTTTTTTCTTTTAAAAGGCAAAAAAACAATCCGACAATACGCAAAGTACTGTCGGATTTGTTATTATTTCTGAGCTTCAGGCATATTCACTCTTTCGGCTGAGTAGTTAATGATAACACTCTTTTTGAAAAGTCCGGTATCACACTGAGGTCTCCACTGATCCCCGGCTTTAACCTTGGTTTCAAAATCAGCTTCTGATAAAGGAGTGTAAACGATGTTTTCACCCTTGTTCGGGCAGTCCCAATAGAAAGCGTGGTGTCCTATGGATGTTACACTTGAGGGAATAAAAACATATTTAAGCTCTTTGTTATAGCTGAATGCATCCGAGCCGATTGCGGTGAGTCCTTCGGGAAGTGAAAGATAAATTTCACCAAGCTCTTCCTTAGAAGTGAATCTTGTTTTAGTTTCACCGTCACCGTTATAAGTATCAGATGTATAAGTATAAATATTGTTGAGCGAATCGGTATTACCCCACTCATCATTGGGCTCATGAAGCTTGAAGAAACCACAGGATTCTATTTCCGTAAGTCCTTCAGGAAGATAAATTTCCTGAAGATTGGTGTAGGCGAATGCAAGTTCATTGATAGTAACTACAGTTGAAGGTACAACATAAGTCTGAATATCAATTCTGTACTGCTCAATGGTTACATTCTTATCACCGAGCTGCTTACTGTATTCTTCAGTAGTTGTTTTGCGGAAGGGCTCCCTGTACTTGTCAAGTTCTTCCTGGCTCTTATCAGCCTTATCAATATCATAGCCGTACTTTACACGAAGGTACTGGTCATGATTACAGGGATAATTCATAAGAACGGTCTGGTCTTTATTGAAAAGAACACCGTCAATATCTGAATAGTAGGGGTTGTTTTCGTCAACCTCTATTCTTTCAAGTGACCAGCATGAATAGAAAGCCTTTTCATTTATCACCTTAACATCGGGACCGATATTTACAACTTTAACAGGGCTTTCGTTAAAAGCAAATGCACCGATTTCAGTAATGGGCTTCTCTAAATTCTTTTCCTGTTTACCGTCTACAACCTCAAACACATAGTCAATATCTATTTCTGCAAGAGGCACTTTTTCTTTGTCGCTGTATCTTGTAAGAGTATATCCGCCGTTATCGTTTTGCTCAAACTCAAGACCTGTACTCTGAACAACACTGTAAATACTGAAGAACATTGAAAGAGAAACAGCAACAACAATTATAAGGACAAGAGCTATTTTCTTTGCAGTTGCATTTTTGAAAGGCTTGTTTATATGAGGTGCGGCAAGTCCTTCGATTTTATATGTCCAAATTTCATCATCGGGGATATCAAGATGAACCTCTGCTTCAAGCTGAGAAACTCTTGTTTTTGCTTTAGTATTGTCTTTTTTGCTCATAATATTCCCCTCCTTAACCTACAAATCCGCCGCTTACGGCTTTGCCTTCTTCAGCAGCCTGCTTTTCAGTAACCTCGGCACGGCGCTTAAGCACTTCCATAACCATACTCTGCTTCTTGGCGTCGTAATCCCAGAAGAAATAAGGAATTGTCATGAGCGTGAAGCCGATAACGTCAACGATAATGGGAATAACAATAATGTTTCTTCTTACGTCGTCAAGGAAGAGAACCTCCCAGTTACTGTTAAAGCCCCACTTAAGAAGAAGTATGGGGATAATCATACCGACAAATGAAGTAATGGGTCCTGTGAACCAACCGAAAAGACCTGCAAAGCTTTCAAGACGTTCACCGGAAAGGTACATCTGATAGTCGTGTATTTTAACACCCATGTCGTGACCTGCTGTAGTGGGAATTGTCTTTGTCATTTCCATAAAGAAAAGTACTACAATACAGATTGCACCGCAAAGCATAAGGTTTTCTCCCGTAAAATACATTGCAGCGGCAATCGCGGCATTACCGAGTGCTCTTGTGACCTGATAGAAAATCATAATCTGCTTATATGAGAATCTCTTAAGGAAATAAGGTGAGAAGAGATCGGGCGGTGTACCTGCGAAGGAAATAAGAATCGTAATAAGGCTGTAGGGAAGACCGCTCAGACGGAAGGTGTAGAAATAAAGGATGGTAGCAATAGGAAGCATACCGTTACCGAGAGCATCAATAAGACCTACAATGGTATTGATAAGAAGATATTTGTTTCTCAGAACACCGAACATACCGTCCCAGAACTTGATCTGAGGCTTTTCTTCGATAGGCGGCTGAGGTATTCTTTCCTTTGTCTTGCTTGCAAATATCATTGTAAGAGCAGCGAGTGAAATAAAGGAAATGGGAATAACAAATCTGTATACGTCAAGGTTAGCCCACTCGTTAGGAAGTGCACCGATAACTGCTGTAATTACAACAAACATAATTGTCTGAAGGAAGTGCGAAAGCTTAACGGGATATGTACGTACAAGGATTCTTTCCTTGGGATTGGGACTGATTCTCTTTGAACATTCCTCAAGGCTGTTACCAAAACCGAAAACATTGTATGTTGCAAAAAGAAGGTTTGCAACCCAGACTCTCGTTGCAACATCCCCAATTTTATAAACAGGAAGCCAACCGATAAGCACAACCATTACACACTTGGGAATAACGTCGCAGTAAAGTGAATACTTATATCTGCCGTATTTAGGAAGAAGCTTCTTACGCCAGAAAATATTTCTTGCGCCAACCCAACCTGAGTAAAGGAAATGGGTACCGAAGGTTTTAAAGCAAGCTGTCGCATTCATACCCTCAAGACCGTCAAGAAGGTTGATAAATGCACCGTCCTGATTAAACAGAAGCGAATAGTCGAATATAATGGTAGATATACCGAACAGCATCATTCCGATATATACCGCGTAGAATTTCTTTTCGGTGCGTTTCGGGATAAAACCGAGATTGTCACATACAATCCACCACATAAGTGCAGTAACGTAACCGAGAGGCATATTGAGAATGCCTATAATCGAGAACGTAAGATAGGGAATGTGGTAATGGTGCATGATAAGGAAGCATGCAGACGCAAAACCGATATACTCCAACACCTTAGAGCCCGCATAGTTACATCCAACGCCTAAAAATATGTCCTTATACTCTTTATAAGGAACATATTTGCCCTCAGCAGGAGTATTCCAATGAGTTTTAATCTCAGTGGCTAAGGCTTTCACCTTGTCTAATTTACTCAAGATTTTTCATCTCCTTTTAAATAATACAGTTATTTTAACAAATTACGTCTAAAAAAGCAATGTACAATATAGCCCATTTTTCAGTGATATTTTTAGCACAGATGTTGTCTTGCAGAATTTATAATTCCAAAATGCTATGAATAATAATCAACTATTGATTTTTGTTTTGCTTAGTGGTATAATTATTCTTCAGATTACAGTAATATTAACGGAAGGTGAATTTTCAGATGTCAAATCCTCTTATTATCAGCCACAGAGGCGCAAATAAATATGCACCGCAAAACACTATCCCCGCCTTTGAGCGTGCAATAGAATTAGGCACTGACGGCTTCGAAACCGACCTACACATCACTAAGGACGGTCATGTTGTTATCTGCCACAACTACACTATTGACGAAACCTCAACCGGAAAAGGCAAAATTTCGGAAATGACTCTTGAAGAATTGAAGCAATACGATTTCGGCTCATACTTCAGCGATAAGTTTAAGGATACCAAAATTCCCACCATCGATGATTTTTTAAGCCTCGTTGAAACCACCGACTGCAAAATTCTCAATATTGAAATTAAACCGCCTAAAGAAAAAGAAACCGCAATAGTCAGAGAAACAATTAAAGCTGTTAAAGAACACGGCCTTTCTGACAAGCTTCTCATTTCATCCTTCAGCCCTGAAATTCTCAAAGAAGTGAAACGGCTTGATAAAAACTGCAAAACAGGCTTCCTTTATGCACCTAACAGCCCCACTACTCCATTTGTTGCATGGAGAATTATCTCTTTTGCCAAATCTTTAGGCTGTGATGCTATTCATCCTCAGTTTATCTTTGTGAATGAAAAATATATCAAAAAAGCTCACGAAGCAGGACTTATGGTTAACCCCTGGACTGTTGACCTACCTGAAATCATTGACAATATGCTCAAATGGGGCGCTGACGGCATTATCACCAATCTTCCTGATGTTGTCAGTAAAATGAGAGAGAGATACGAATAAAAAACTTAACCGCCGAAGATTCAGCTTTTCGGCGGTAATTTTTTATATTTCATAATCAACACTTGCTCTGCTTTCTCTTATTAAAGAAACAAATGCAGAGATTTTTTTATGTTCAGGATGAACTCTGTAGTTATTCACATCTTCAAGTGTGTCGAAGGCACTGATCAATATTGCATCGTACAGCCCCTCTTTTGGATTAACATTGATCTTTACTTCCATCTCTCTGATAAAATCAATTTCAGAAGGTAATTCTTCAAGCATTGATTTAACCTTGAGTATGTTCTCCTGCTTCGATGCGCCTTCGGCAAAATCTTTGAATTTCCACATTACGATATGCTTTATCATATTTGTATCCCCTTTTTTAATTTTTATTGCTTTATATCATATCACTTTATATATTGCAGTGCAAGAGCTTTAAGCAGGCTTTTCATTTTGTATATTCGGAAGATTGACAGCTATGTTATTTTTATTGTAAAATGTATTTAAAAGATAAATCAATATTGTTTAATTGCGCTTTTAATGATAAAAATAATAAAACGGAGGCCGCTTATGAAAATACTTTTTTACGATACCAAACCTTACGACAGAGACTCTTTTGAAAAGATTATGCCCGATTTTCCGGATATTACTGTTGACTTTTTAAAAACCGACATATCCCACCGTACTGTCGACCTTGCTCAAGGCTATGATGCAGTATGCGTATTTGTTGCATCCGATGTGAGTGAAGCAATTATAAAAAAGCTTGCGGATTATGGTGTGAAGCTTATCCTTCTGCGTTGTGCCGGCTTTAATAATGTTGCTCTTGATGAAGCGAAAAAACAGAAAATAACAGTTATGCGTGTGCCCGAATATTCGCCCGAAGCTGTTGCGGAGCACGCAATGGCACTTGCTTTTGCAGTTAACAGGCATATTCACAAATCATATATTAAAGTGCGTGAAAACAACTTTAGCCTCATCGGTCTCACCGGTATGAATTTTAAAGGAAAAACCGCCGGCATTATCGGCACGGGAAAAATCGGCGCAGAAATGGCGAAGTGCTGTCACGGCATCGGTATGAATGTTATCGCTTATGATCTGTATAAGAATCCAGAGCTGTCCTTCGCAAGGTATGTAAGTCTGGACGAGCTTTTCACAAGCAGCGATCTTATTTCACTGCACTGTCCCCTCACAAAGGATACCTACCATATTATAGATATAGACGCTATTGAAAAAATGAAGGATAATGTTATTCTTATTAACACATCGAGAGGCGCCCTGATAAGTACAGAAGATCTTATTAAGGGAATCAGACAGCGTAAATTTGCCGGAGTAGGTCTCGATGTATACGAGGAAGAGGATGAAAACGTTTTTGAAAACCGTGAAAACGATATTCTTGAAACCTCCGTAACAGCGCGTCTGCTTTCTTTCCCGAATGTTATTGTAACTTCACACCAAGGATTTCTTACAGAAGAAGCCCTTGAGGCAATTTCTGTTACTACTCTTGAAAATGCAAAGAGCTTTCACAGCGGAAATATCATCAAGAAAAATGTTGTAACATAAACTACTGCCGATCAAATGGTGTTACGCTTAGGAATTTAAATCCCTAAGAGTAACACCCTAAGGCGGTGTTTTTTTGTAATCTATAGGTAATGATAAACAAATGGGTTAGATAAATAACACGAAAATCCACTTTTTGTATTTACATAAAATTGCCTATATGATAGAATTCAGAAATGTGAGACACTTTATCAAATCTTACCCAAAGAATGCATAAGGAGAAAAAGGCAATGAAAGCAAAAATTACATTGGCAGCCGAAATGAAAATCGGTGAAATAGACAGACGCATGTTCGGCTCTTTTATTGAGCACCTTGGCAGAGCCGTATACGGCGGAATTTATGAACCGGGGCATCCTCTTGCCGACGAAGATGGTTTCAGAAAGGATGTTATTGACCTGATAAACGAGCTTGACGTACCCGTCGTCCGTTATCCCGGAGGCAACTTCGTTTCCGGCTATAACTGGGAGGACGGCGTAGGCCCCGTCGAAAAGAGGCCTGCAAGACTTGACCTTGCCTGGGGCGTTACCGAGCCTAATAAGTTCGGTACCAACGAATTTATGCGCTGGTGTCAAAAGGCAAAAACATCACCGATGATGGCTGTGAATTTAGGAACAAGAGGTCCCGATGAGGCGAGAGCGCTGGTTGAGTACTGTAATCATAAAAGCGGCTCAAAGTACGCTGATATGAGAATATCCCACGGCTACAAGTACCCTTGGGACGTAAAGCTCTGGTGTCTCGGCAACGAAATGGACGGCCCCTGGCAAATGGGTGCGAAAACTGCTGTGGAATACGGCAGAACAGCCAACGAGGCGGCAAAGCTTATGAAATGGGTTGACGGCTCAATCGAAGCCGTACTTTGCGGCTCATCCAGCAGAGGTATGCGCACCTTCGGCGACTGGGAAGCTACTGCACTCAATATAGCCTACGATAATGTTGACTATATTTCTCTTCATCAGTACTATGACAATCACCGCAAGGATACTCCCACCTTCCTTGCAAAGAGTCTTGAGCTTGATGATTTTATCTACAGCGTTATTTGCGTCTGCGATTTTGTAAAGGCAAAAAAGAGAAGCAAGAAACAGATAAATCTTTCCTTTGACGAGTGGAATGTGTGGTACCATTCCAACGGTGCCCCCGTTGAAAGATGGTCAACCGCACCGAATCAGCTTGAGGATATCTACAACTTCGAGGATGCCCTTGTAGTTGCCTGTATGCTTATTACACTTCTTCGTCACGCTGACAGAGTTAAGATCGCCTGCCTTGCACAGCTTGTAAATGTTATTGCACCCATTTTCACTAAGACAGGTGGCGGAGCCTTCCGTCAGACTACTTTTTATCCCTTCCGTGAGATGTCGAAGTACGCAAGAGGCAATGCACTCAGACCGATTATCGACTCTCCCAAATACGACTGTAAAGATTATACCGACGTGCCTTACCTTGAAGCTATAGCTTCCTACGACGAGGAAAAGGACGAGGTTGCAATATTTGCGGTCAACCGTTCCACAGATGAAAAAATAGAGCTTGACATAAATCTTCTCGGTTTCGAGGGGTACAGAGCAGTCGAGTTCGAGTCAATGGACGGCTATGATGTGTACAAAGAAAACACCTTCGGTGATGAAGGCGTTAAAATGCATCAGAATCCGCTTCCATCAGTTGATGACAAGAAGATTATCGCCAAACTTCAGCCCTTATCATTCAATGTTATCCGCTTCGTAAAAATCAAATAAGTTTTATATGGCTGTCTCGTTTTGAGGCAGCCTCTTTTTCAGCTTTTTTTACAACAAAACAAATATGACAAAAAAATTTAAAAATCACTTGACAAAAGCTATGTTGTTTGCTATACTATTGCAAGTCAGCTGACATATGGGCCATTAGCTCAGTTGGTTAGAGCAACCGGCTCATAACCGGTTGGTCCGGGGTTCGAGTCCCTGATGGCCCACCATTTTAATATAGGGGTATAGCTCAGTTGGTAGAGCAGCGGTCTCCAAAACCGCGTGCCGAGGGTTCGAGCCCTTCTGCCCCTGCCAAAGGACATCGCAAAAGCGATGTCCTTTTCTTTTCTTAAAAACAAGCAAACTGAACCCGAGGCACGCGGAGCGTGTCGGGCATTGAGCCTG
>JAZSPQ010000069.1:0-7274 GCA_045537485.1 Acutalibacteraceae bacterium
AAGACTTCTCGGTAAGGATTACCTTACATATGTTGTTACCGGTGACGGTGAACTCGGCGAAGGCTCATGCTGGGAAGGCTTTATGACAATCAATCATTATCAGCTTTCAAACTGCATCGTTTTCATCGACAGAAACCACAACATGATCGACGGTAACACAGAAGATGTTATGAAGCTCGAGCCTCTTGCAGACAAGATGACTGCTTTTGGCTTTAACACAATCGTTGTTGACGGTAACAATATCGGTGAGCTTTGCAACGCTATTGATGTTGCTATTGAGCGTTCAAAGGAAAAGTGTGCTCCCACCTGTATTCTTATGGATACAAAGAAGGGCGCAGGTATCAAGTCAATCGAAGGCGATTACACATGGCACTACGGTGCAATCGACGATGCACGCTTTGAGAAGTTCAACAAAGAGCTTGAAGAGGACTACAAGGCTCGTGTTGCTCGTGCAGAAAAGGAGGGCAAATAATTATGGCAGGCGGATTTGTTTACACAGCAGTTGACCAGACTGAACTTTCCACAGCTGAAATTTACGGTAAGGCTCTTGCTGACATTATTTTAAAGGACCCCAAGGTTGCCGCTATCACAGCTGACCTTGCTAAATCAACAAAGCTCGGTGACGTTCTTAAGGTTTGCCCCGAAAGAGTTATCAACGTAGGTATCGCAGAGCAGGATATGTTCGGTGTTGCTGCAGGTATGGCAAGAGCAGGTATGATACCCTTCCTTTCCGGTTTCTCAGCATTCACATCAATGAGAGCGTGCGATCAGCTCCACACAGACATCTGCTATCAGAATGTTAACGCAAAGATTATCGCTACTCATTCAGGTACATCCTTCGGTCAGGCAGGCTCAACTCACCACGCTATCACTGACCTTGCAATCACAAGAGCAATGCCCAACCTTACAGTTATCGTTCCCGCTGACGGCTTTGAAACAGCAAATGCTGTTAACGCAGCTTACGAAAACTTCGGTCCCTATTATATCCGTATCAACCGCGGCTTTGACCGTGTTCTTTATGAGAATCAGGACTACGGCTTTGAGGTTGGTAAGGCAGTAGAGGTTCACGAGGGTACAGATATCACAGTTATCGCTTGCGGCTCCTGCGTATTCCAGGCTCGTGAAGCAGCTAAGTTCCTTAAGAATGCAGACGGACTTTCAGTTCGCGTTCTTAATATGCATACAATCAGCCCCATTGACGTTGAGGCTATTCAGAAGGCAATTTCTGACACAAGAAGAATTATTACGGTTGAAGACCATCTTGTTACAGGCGGTCTCGGCTCAGCAGTTGCTGAGGTTATGGCTCAGTACGGTAAGGGCTGTGCATTCAAGATGCTCGGTCACAAGAGCTTTGCTATGATCGGTCTTCAGGAAGACATTATGTCAGATGCAGGTATCGACAGTAACGGTATCATCGCTGCAGTTCGTGAAGTTATGAAGCAAGACTTCGAAGAAGACGACAACTGGGACGACGAATTCTAATAATATTACAAGGAGGCAAACGATATGGCTCATACACAAGAAGCCTTATATTCAAATAAAATCTTTCTCAATGCTGCTTTGCCGCTTGTAAAGGTTATCGCAAACGATGTACCCTCCCTTAAAAAGAAGTTTGAAAATGCACACGCAGTTATTCAGGTGAGCTGCCTTGACCCGGACGTTGAGGGCGGTAAGCGCGGTATGCACTTCGTTGTTAACAGCGGCGAATGGCTCGTACACACCTGTCTTACAGAGGATCCCCACATTGAGCTTCAGTTCAAGAGTGTTGAAAATCTCAACGATTTCTTCAAGGGCAAGATTACTCCTGCAGGTATCCCAAAAATCAAGGGCATCAAGCACGCAGGCACACTTGTTTCCTTCGTAATGGTTCTTCTCAAGATGGCAGGTCTTCTGGGTGCAACTGAGCCCCCGAAGGATGAGGAAACAAAGGAGCTTCTCGTTAAGTGCTACTTCTATCTTCTTTCAAGCGGTATCAGCCAGCTTAACAAGATGGGACATCCCGAAATCAAGGACTGGACAACAAAGAGCCCTGACCGTGTTTATGCTTTTGCAGTTGACGGTTATCCTCAGGTTTCAGCCTTCATCCGTATCAAGGCAGGTAAGTCAAGAGCAGGCCGTGGTGAATACAAGAGAGCAATGCCTTTCTTCACCCTTCGCTTCAACAACCTTGACAGTGCACTCGGTATCCTTATGAGCATTGACGATATGCTTGAGGCAACAAAGGCAGGACGTCTTGTTATGGACGGCGGCCCCGAATTTGGCGCACAGATCGGCGGATTTATGCTTGAAATCGGCGCACTTGCAAAATAAAGAATAACAAAAGTTCTTTGGTTACTAGGCTCCCTTGAAAGGGGAGCTGGCAAGACGAAGTCTTGACTGAGGGGTTTACAAGAAAGAATGCCGTGCGGCGAGCAATAATGAACAAACAAAATGAACACCCGTAACAGGATTATCTGTTGCGGGTGTTTTGATATGCCGAAAATATGAAATGTAAGAAAACGTAAAACCGGTTGGTTTAAATTGCCCAACCGGTTTCTATATTTATGATGCGTATATTGCTTTTATATAACTTAGCCGCCGAAGCTGATTTCGCCTTTGAAAAGATTTACAATAAAGCTTAATATTGTTGTGAGCCATCTAAACAGTGATGCAAGTCTTGTTTCTAATGTGGGCTTTTCAACATAACCGCCAAGCCAATCAAAGCCGGCTGAGTTGTCTTCTGTCATATTTACGGTGAAGCCTCTGTCGGAGGTTTTGTCTTCAACGAGGAACTGAGATACGCCTCTGCTGTTTGAGGTGGCAGTAACGTTGGTGTAGCCTAAATAATATTCGGCAATGAAATTGAAAATCTCATTTTTGTCATCGTGGTGAGAGTTTTTGATGATCCATGTTGTTTCAGGGAAAGCACAGGTGGATACGTCTACCATTCTGTCAGGAGAAATGTATTTTGCGTTGTCCGGGTTTTCTGCGATGCGGCTTGCGATATATTCCTCTGAAAGAGTGGTGGTTGCAGTTGAACAGGTTGCACCTAAGGATGAATCCTGAAGGCCCACAAGACCGTCGTTGAGCTCATCGTAATGCTCAACAAAGGGCATATTGACAAATCCGTATCTCGCAAGTACACCTACTTCGATTCCGTATTCCTTTGATATTTTTTCATAGAAAGCGGGAAGATCGGATGAAACGTGTTCTCTGTAATATTGGATTTTTTCGATAACCCCTGCATACTTGATGCGCTTTTCAGAGCCTTCCTCACCGAAAATAAGGTTGAGGGCAGTATCCATATCCTCCTCATAAACGCTTACCCAATAGTTCGGCATAGTGCCGATACCTGTTGCGAGAATGAGTGAAGGAATGAGAGCCTGATAAAGCCTGCTGTAAAGATTTTCAACAGAGCCGAAGAGAAGGTCAATCATACCGGTCTGGGAAAAGAGGTCAATTGTTCTGTTAACAATATCAGATGTGAGCTGCGAAAGAACAATACCGTTGCCCTGTGCGGTTTCACCGCAATATTCGAGCTGCTTGATATAAAGCTGAGTGTATTCATCGTTAAAAGTAATTTTACCGCTGAAGCAATCGCTTATAAAAGAGTGTCCGTTGGAAAGAACATCACCGTAAAACACCTTTTTAATGTGACCGAGATGACCGTACTGCTCAAGGTAAGCGTTCAGAAGGCTGCCACCCATACATTTTGCTGAAAGACATACTTCTTCAAAGCCTGTTGTTTCCATAACAGTCAAAACATATTCATGGAGTCTTTCAACATGGTCATAGGGAGAAAGACGGTAATCGTAGCAGAATTTATAATCAAGATTGTTGTAGACTCCGTCGGTGCCGAAATCTATGCCTGCACGGTAGTAGGAGTCCCACATAGCCTCGGGAGATACAACGGTACCAAAACGGGGATTGCCGTTTTCGTCAAGAGTCATTTCTTCAAATAAGGGAGCGAACTCCTCATATATGGCGTCGGCGTAATTATCCCATTCATCCATAAGTAAGCCTTCTGCAAGGAAGGGAAGAAGGATGTTGGCGGATGTTTCAATAATATCCTCTCTGGTTACTGAGTCCTCATCGTTACCGAAGCTTTCAAAAATAGCATCCAGGCCGGCGGGAAGAGCTCTGCCGTCAGCGGTGTAAATCGGGTCACCGTTACCGCGTATGTAGATGATGGGGCATTTCTCATAAACCTCTTCACTCTGTGCAAAAGCTGCGGGAGCCAATGTGAAAAGAGTAAGGAGAGTTACAAGTAACAGTGCAAGAGTTTTTCTCATAATATTTTACCTCCGTAAATATTGTACTTATATTATACACAGTGTAAAATAAATTTTCAATTATTTTCCTGAATTTTACTTTTTTGTTAATTTTTTCGATAAAAGTTATTGACAAATCATTCTACACGTTGTAGAATGAAATCGTACTACACGGTGTAGAATATAAAAAGGAGGTAATTTTATGGGTGAAATGCAAATGGGAGCCATAGAATCACGCTTTGCGGATATTATCTGGGACAATGAGCCTATTGCCACGGGTGAGCTTGCAAAGCGAAGTGAGGAAAGTCTCAAATGGAAGAAAACCACTTCGTACACGGTTCTGAAAAGACTTTGCGACAAGGGAATTTTTCAAAATAACAAAGGAACCGTGACATCACTGATTTCACGTGAAGAGTTTTACTCTGTGCAAAGCGAGAAATTTGTTGAAGATACCTTTCAGGGGTCATTGCCTGCCTTTCTTGCGGCTTTTACGGCAAGAAAACGTCTTTCCGATAAGGAGGTAGACGAGCTTCGCAGAATGATAGCCGAATATGAGGAGGAAAAGTAATGGAAAGCTTGTTTTTTCAGCTTCTTGATATGAGTATCACCGCAAGCTGGCTTGTGTTAGCTGTTTTTCTGTTTAGGCTTATATTCAAAAAGGCGCCTAAGTGGATAAATTGTCTTTTATGGGGGCTTGTGGCGGTGAGACTGATATTTCCGTTTTCGATAGAAAGCGTACTTAGTCTGATTCCATCGGCAAAAACAATACCTTCGGATATAGTTTACAGCCCTAAACCTCAGATAAACAGCGGCTATCAGGCCTTTAACAACTATGTGAATCCTGTAATAAACGAAGCCTTTGCTCCCGAGGTGACGGAAAGTGTAAATCCGTTACAGCTTGCGGGATTTATCGCCACTTGTGTGTGGCTCGCAGGTGTTGCCGCTATGGTGCTGTATGCAGTTATAAGCTATCTGCGTATCAGAAACAGGGTCAGAGAAGCGGTTGAAGACGAGAAGGGGATTATGTATTGTGACAGTATAGACACTCCTTTTATTCTTGGTGTTTTCAACCCGAAGATTTATCTTCCTTCTGCTGTAAATGAAGCGGATGTGTCTCACGTTATAAATCACGAAAAGGCACATATAAAGAGGAAGGATTACATTTGGAAGCCCTTAGGCTTTGCGCTTATGAGTGTATATTGGTTTAATCCGGTTATGTGGGTTGCCTACATTCTTCTTTGCAGAGATATTGAGCTTGCCTGCGATGAAAAGGTGCTGAAGGAAACCGGAACGGAAAAT
Source organism: Acutalibacteraceae bacterium (assembly GCA_045537485.1). GTDB lineage: Bacteria > Bacillota > Clostridia > Oscillospirales > Acutalibacteraceae > UBA6857. Next base: position 5,550 of record JAZSPQ010000069.1, read on the forward strand.
AAAAAGCTTTATGCCGAGGCTCTTCTTAATTGCAGTGTGAAAAGGCGCAATATTGCCGCCTGTCCTCTTGCCTTCGGTGAGGTTGGAGTCAAGGCAAGAATCAAGTCTGTACTCAACTACAAAAAGCCTGCCTTTTGGGTGGTGCTCCTTGCCGTGCTCGTCAGTGTGGGAGTGGCTGTTGCTTTTATGACAGACCCGAAGGTTGAGGAGCAAAATGAAGTGCCTCCGACAGAAAATCTCACTGCAATAGAGAAGCAACAAGCAGTCAGTGAATACGAGGGCGTGAGCGTTGAGATAAAGGGAATTGACACAAAAAACGCCTTCCTCGATGTGGAATGGAAAAATCAGAGTGACAAACAAGTGACCTTTGGTGAGGAGTTTTATATTTATAAAAGGCTTGATAACGGCGAATGGGCTAATTGCCGTATAGGAGGTTATGCATGGACTTGTATAGGCTATCCCATAAATACGGGTGACACGGCAGAGAAAAGATACAGCCTTTATAATATAAATATGACCGAACCGGGTGCTTATCGCTTCGTAACCCACTTCACCGTTTATTATGATGTAACACCTTATTCTCTTACTGTTGATTTTGAGATTACCGAGCCGGTGGCACAAAAGAGCTACGCAGAGGCTTTTCCTGTGATATTTTATAAAGAGCCTACAGCAGAGACCAAAACACCGGAATATTACGCTCAGAGTGCATTTTACGGTGAAGAAATGACAGACTTCCTTAAAAAGCTTGAGGATAATAATTGGTTTGACGGCTGCATACTTCTCGCTGACAGAGCAACCTTTTTCTTTGACGGTGAAATCAGATACGGAGACACCCTTCGGTTCGGCTTTGAGCAAAAGGTGATTGCCTACGGTGACTACTGGTGCGATATGGAAGAGGAAGAGATAGCGATATTGAAAGAGCATCAGAGCAATGCAAGCTACGGACTAGATATAGTAACAGATGAAGCCATAACCGATGAAGCTACAGATTTTTCACCGATTATTGATGAAGTAAGCTATGATATTGACGGTGACGGAATCGAAGAGGAGTGTACTCTTTCCTACGGACCGACCTCCGGATTGTTTACATTTATTTTTTTCGTTTATGAAAACGGTGAGCTTGAATACTTTAATATATTCCACTCACAGTTTTTATATCTGAACTTTAAGACAGACCAAAGCGGAAAACTATATATCAGAGGTGAAACTCAGGATGAGCTTCCGACCGTTTTCCACATTGATGTAGGAATAAGCCAAGATGATAATATTGTTCTCACTTGCGGTGAAGAGCAGTTGAGTTATTGGGGTGAGCAGGGTATAACCTCTATGTATGTTCCCTTTGCTCAGACAGACGAAGAGTAAAAAAACAGACGGTGTTATCAAAAGAAGCACCGTCTTATTCTTTATTATATAATAGGGAGAGAAATCTGAAGTTTGTGCAATCCCTAATCCCTAGTCCCTTAAGCTCAGACCTTGCTTTCGTCAAGGTCAATCACAAGGCTCTTCTTGCCGCACTCGATTTTTGTCAGCTTCACACCTGCGGCGTTGAACATTCTCTTTGATGCTCTTGTTGCCATTGTGTCAGCGTACTTATCTGAAAGGTAAACGACCTCTTTTATGCCGCTCTGGATAATCGCCTTGGCACACTCGTTGCAGGGGAAAAGAGCAACGTAGATTTTAGCACCCTCAAGGTTTGCTCCTCTGTTGTTGAGGATAGCGTTAAGC
>JAZSPQ010000024.1:0-19593 GCA_045537485.1 Acutalibacteraceae bacterium
TTTTACTCCTTTGTAAAAATTTATATGCACTCAACTGCCGCTTTCTGACAGTGGAGTCCTTTAACATATTTCTCTGTGTATGCCTTAAAGCCTTCAACGGTTTCTTCATCAGGCTCTACACATACACATTCGGCATCCCTGAATACCTTTTCGGAAAGGAACTTATCAAGGCTTTCGCCCTCACCGTTAATAAGGTAAGAGGCAAGAAGTGCCATACCGTAGGGGCCGCCCTCACCTGCGGTTTTCATAACCGATACGGGAGTGCCGAGAGCCGCCGCAGTGATTTTCTGACCTACCCCCGGGTAGATGTAATATCCGCCGTGACCGTAAAGCTCATCGATTTCAACCTTTTCGTTTTCAAAGAGAAGGTCTGCACCGATCTTGAGAGCCGCCATAGCAGAATATAGGTGAGTACGCATAAAGTTGCCGAGAGTGAAATTGCTGTCAGGAGTACGAAGGAACATGGGTCTGCCCTCCATAAGTCCCGTTACGGGCTCGCCTGAGAAGTAGTTATAGCTCATAAGTCCGCCGCAGTCAGCATCACCCTCAAGTGCCTTTTCATACATAAGGTCAAAAATCTTACCCTTTTTTATATCACAGCCGATTGCTCTTGCAAACTCGGTAAGAAGACTGCCCCAGGCGTTTATGTCGCCTGTGCAGTTGTTACAGTGCACCATAGCAACGGGGGCACCTGCGGGGGTGGTGACCATATCAATTTCGGGATAAACCCTTGAAAGACCCTTTTCGAGAACAAGCATTGCAAATACGGAAGTACCTGCAGAAACGTTACCCGTTCTTGGTCTTACACTGTTGGTGGCGGTCATACCCGTACCTGCATCGCCCTCGCAGGGAGCAAAGGGGATACCCGCTTTGAACTCTCCGCTTTCGTCAAGCAGAAGTGCACCCTTTTCGGTAAGACAGCCTGCATCACAGCCTGCGTTCAGCACCTTGGGGAAAATCTCACGAAGCTTCTTTGTGAAGCCCTCTTTTTCGGTGAGTGAATCGAAAATCTCTACCATTCTTTCATCGTAGTCGAGCTTTTCACTGTCAATGGGGAAAATACCCGAGGCCTCGCCTACGCCTACTGCGTTAACACCTGTAAGCATATAGTGAACATAGCCTGCAAGGGTTGTTACGTAAGCAACCTCACTTACGTGCTCCTCCTTAGAAAGAATAGCCTGATAGGTGTGAGCCGATGTCCAGCGCTGAGGAATATTAAAGCCGAGAGCCTCAGTAAGCTTTTCTGCCGCCTCGCCTGTTGTTGTGTTTCTCCATGTGCGGAAGGGTACGAGCAAATTGCCTTTTTTGTCAAAGGCAAGGTAACCGTGCATCATACCCGAAATACCGATAGCACCCGTTGTGGTGAAATCACAACCGTATTTTGCCTTGACGTCCTTTTTAAGCTCAGAGAAAGCAGCTTTAAGTGCGGTGTGTACTTCATCGAGAGAATAGGTCCAATAGCCGCCCTCAAGCTTGTTTTCCCATTCGTAGCCACCCGAGGCAAGAGGAAGAAAATCGTCACCGATAAGCACTGCCTTTACTCTTGTTGAGCCGAATTCTATACCGAGAGCAGTTCTGCCCTCTTTTATCATAAGTGATTTATCCATACTTTACCTCTTATCTGTAATAAACCTCGTTAAGACGAAGCTCACGCTTGAAGTCGAGGATATTTGTATTCTTGCCGATAACAACTGCTTCAATTCCCATAGCCTCTGCCCATGCTACCATCTGCTCGGTTGTTACGTCATAGCTGAATGCGGTGTGATGTGCGCCGCCTGCGAGAGTCCATGCCTCAATACCCGTGTAGAAGTCGGGCTTGGGTACCCAGAAATTTGTTGCAGTGGGAAGTGAGGGCATTTCCTTTTCTGTTTTGATGCAGTCAACCTCGTTGATGATAAGACGGAAGCGGTGGCCGAGGTCAACGAGTGAGCAGGCAATACCTGCGCCCTGCTTTGAGGTAAAGACAAGTCTTGCGGGGTCTTCTCTGTCGCCCATTGAAAGAGGCTTGCACTTGATTGAGATGGGGCCTTCTGCAATAGAGGGGCAGATTTCAAGCATATGAGCCTGAAGAATACCCTCCTTGCCGGGAACAAGATTATATGTATAGTCCTCGAGCATTGAGGTGCCCTTGGCATCCTTCATACCCTCGGTCATAAGCTTCATAAGACGTACCATTGCGGCAACCTTCCAGTCACCCTCTGCACCAAAGCCGTAGCCCTTTTCCATAAGTCTCTGAATTGCAAGACCGGGAAGCTGCTGGAGTGTACCAAGGTCACCGAAGTGAGTTACGATAGCCTGATAGTTCTTTTCCTTGAGGAAACGCTCGAAGCCAAGCTCAATCTGAGCCTGAACCTCAACGTGACGGCGGAATTCTGCTTCATCTCTGCCCTCGAGAAGAATGTTGTATTTTTCGTAGTATTCGTCGGTGAGAGTCTTTGTGTCTGAAGCGGAAACTGCGTCAACAGCCTCTGCGATTTCGTTTACGGGGTAAGCGTCGATTTCCCAGCCGAATTTAAGCTGAGCCTCAACCTTATCACCCTCGGTAACGGCAACGTTTCTCATATTGTCGGCAACACGCATAACTCTGATGTGTGAGGACTCAACAACACCCACTGCAGTGCGCATCCACTTTGCAATTTTTTCCTGCACAGCCTTGGTTGACCAGTGACCGACAACAATTTCGCGTGAGATATTCATTCTTGAAAGAATGTGAGCATACTCTCTGTCGCCGTGAGCCGACTGATTTTCGTTCATGAAATCCATGTCGATTGTATCGTAGGGAATTTCCATATTATACTGTGTATTGAAGTGAAGCAAGGGCTTTCTGAATTCCTGATGGCCCAAAATCCAGCTTTTTGCGGGAGAGAAGGTGTGCATCCATGTGATAACTCCTGCACATTCCTCGTCGTTGTTTGCTTCGTTAAAGGTTTTTCTGATGAGCTCGTTTGTGATAAGTGTAGGCTTCCATACAATTTCGTAGGGCATAATGCCGCTCTTGTTAAGCTCATTTACAATAATCTGTGAATGCTCTGCAACGTGAGCTAAGCACTCGTCACCGTAAAGGTCCTGAGAGCCGGTGCAGAACCAGAATTTATATGCTTTCATAAGTATCTCCTCCTGAAAATAAAAACATTTTCCTATCTTGAAAATAATATCATTATTTAGGTGGGATGTCAAGAATTTTCGAGGGACCAGGGACTAGGGAATAGGGATTAGTAGTAAGAGCCGTAGAAAAGTAGCCGGCAGTCAGGAAACGCCCGATGGGCGTTTTTTAATGCAGAATGCAAAATGCAAAATGCAGAATGCAGAATTGCGAAGCACAGACATCAGACGGAAAGGTTTTACCCGCCCATTCGGTTTGACACCGTAGGGACACAGCCCGCCGTGTCCGAAAAACTGACCGACAGGTGTATTTGGCGGTTGAGATTGCAGAACCCTTCCACCGCTAACGCGGTCCCCCTTCCCTTTCAGGGCAGGCTTTTCTTGGCTCCCCTGAAAGAGGCCGATTCCCCCATAGTATGGGGGAAATGTCACGAAGTGACAAAGGGGGACGGGCGTGTTACGCTGTCCGCAAGGACTGAGGGATTCAATGCGTTTGCCAACGGCAGGGATGTTTTTGTGAGTTGGTCAGAACCCTTCCTCCGCAAGCGGCACCCCTTGCCTGTGCGAAATTCTTAAATTCTCTTGCAAAATGCGCACCGATAGAGTAAAATGACCTTATAAAACTAAATCAGGAGTGATATTATGCTTGAAAAGCTTGAATTTGACCAAAACGGCATCAAGACCCTTTGCGAAATGGGCGGAAAGAATGCCGATATGCTTATGACAATCCGTATCAAGAAATTTAAAGAGAATGAAGAAATCACAGTTTCAGACAGCGAATGTGAAACAGCCTTCCTTATTTTAAAGGGTGATGCTCATATCACTTGGCAGTCAAGAACCGAGCATATCACACGAATCGACTGCTTTGACAGAAAGCCCTTCTGCCTTCATATTCCGAGAAATATCGAGGTAAAAATCACTGCAAAGGAAAACACCGAAATTCTTATTCAGCAGACCGATAACGAAAGAGATTTCGCACCTGTTTTCTATACTCCCGACGATATACTCTATCAGCATTTCGGTGAGGGACAGTATGACGGCACTGCATACAGAATCTGCTCAACTGTTTTCGATTATGACAATGCACCCTATTCAAATATGGTGCTCGGTGAGGTTTTCAATCAGCCCGGCAGATGGTCAAGCTATCCTCCCCACCATCATCCTCAGCCCGAGGTATACTATTATCAGTTTGATAAGGAGCAGGGCTTCGGTGCCTGCTTCAACGGCGACGACGTTTACAAGAGTACCCACGGCTCAGCGACCTTCATTACCGACGGCAACGACCATCAGCAGGTTGTTGCACCCGGCTATGAAATGTGTTATGTGTGGATGATAAGACATCTCCCCGATGATACTTGGTATAAGACCTCACGCTTCTATGCTCCCGAGCATGAATGGCTTGTCAAGTGAGTAGCAAGGAATAAGTAGTAAGTAGCAAGGAAAGCACCCCAAGGGGTGCTTTTTAATATAGGATGAATTGCCTTTCGGTACACTGAATGTGCCGAAGGCATATCCCTTACTGCTTACTACTTGCTACTTGCTACTTACTACTAAAAATACTTGATTTTCATCTCAGAATTATATATAATCAGTTCAAAGGAGGAGATAAATATGATAAAGAAACTCTATCTTGACACAAAGGAGAAAATCTACCGCGCCACCTCTATAATTTTCATCATTCAGCTTTTCGGTGCATTGGGTGCGGGATTCTTCTTTGTTATTCAGAATCTTTTCAAAACCTATCACATCTTCGGTCTCACAGGTGCGGAAAATGAGCCTACCTTATGGTTTATACTTTTCTGGGCGACAGACTTTTTCTTTGTTGCTTTGGCTGTGGTTCTTTCTTATCTTATAGCAGGAATCCCCGCAATCGCACCGTCACTTGCTTTGTCCGTATACTTCTGCCATTTTACCGAGGTGTCTGCAAGCGCAACCGAGATGTACCCTTGCTTTTTCTCAACGCCTGCAAACTATGCCAACGCCACGGCTATAGGCTATATGGGCTACCTTATTATGGCGGTGGTACTGTCGCTTCTCATCAAGCTGCTTTATGCAGGCTGGTCAAACCTTAAAAATTCAATCGGCAGAGGTCTTGACGGACTTCTTTCTAAGCTTCGTAAAAAGATAAAGCTTATTCCCGAATCTCTTAAGGGTCTTGAAGTAATCGAAGGCGTTGACCTTATCGTGCTCGTGCTTATAATCCCCGTTGCAAGTGCCGCAGCAACCTTCGTGCTTATCAAATACGGCATTGAAGTACCCTTTGCCGCGCTTTCACAGAAGCTTGGCGAAATTCTCACCGACCTTGCTTCAACAGAGGTTACCCTTGCAGCCGTTGTTATGGGTCTTATGGTAGGCTTTGACCTTATCGGCCCCGTTTCTCTTTCAGCCTTCAGCGTTGCAACTGCAAGTTATCTTGCTACGGGCAATGCAAAGCTTATTACTATCTATTCCGTTTGCTTTATCACCGTGGGCTGGACTGCATTTTTCGCTGTTCTCTGCTGCAAGATATTTAAAAGAGGCGGCAAGACCGATACCAACGATTTCAACCTTGCAACAACGGGTCCGATCAATGCTTTCTTTGAAAACATCAAGCTCACCGTTGCTCCCTCTATGCCTCTTGCTATGAGAAGCCCCTTTGCATACATACCCGGATATATGATAGGCTCAGCTGCAGGCGGACTTTTCACCGCACTTTTCGGCATTGTTAACACCGCCTATACCGACGGCTCACTGCCCAACTACACTACGGGAGATTACACCTACGGAGCAGTAGACTATACCTACGCTGAGCTTTTTGAGAGAGGCGAAATCTATATGAGCTTCACCCTTCCTCTTCGCTCAGGTGATTTCCTCACCTGCCGTCTGCCCCTTTTCTTCATCATTCTCGTCAGCGGCTTTATCGGCGGACTTGTTGTTATGGCGCTCAGACAAAGCCAATACAAATTCCTCAAAAAGAGAAACAGCTACTATGAGCCTGATGCGGACATAGTTCTTGAAATGAGAGAATACGGCAAAAAGCTTGCCGCACAGCTTAAGAAATAAGCAGCAAGCAGTAAGAGAATGCCCTTCGGGCATTAAAGAATTATATAAAGGAGGATGAACTATGGCAAAGCTTGAAAAAATTCTGTCAGGTGACTTCGACTTTGTTTTGAAAAAAATAGAAGCAGGTATCCTTGAGGGCAGTTTTTCCGCTTCACTTGAGGATTCAAGCGACTTTCGTGACGGATATGCCCGTTGCTCTGTCCGTGTGTTTGAAAGATTCAGCTATACAGGCAGAAACAGAGTGAGTATGAATGTGACCCTCTTTGAAAGCGGCGGAAGAATACACCTGAGCGCAATAACCTCAGGCGGAAGTCAGGCAGTGTTATTTAAGCTCAACACCCTTGGTGAGGAAGCCTTTTTGGAAAAGCTGTGCGAAATATTGGAAGTTCTGTAATATAAAATTTGCTTGCACAATACAGTGTACTGTGCAAGCTTTTTTCTGTAATCCATTGGCAAAAAACTGCTCCCGCCAACGGTAAACAGGGCACCTTTTATTAAAAAGCAAGAGCCGTCCGAATACGCTGAGCGTTCGGATGGCTCTGTTATTATAATTTATTAGCAGTTTATCCCTGAATCATCTGTCAGCGGAGACTGTGAATTTATGCTCTTATTCTTCCTCCTCGGATTCCTCGTCCTGAGCATCAAGAACACTGGTTCTCTGCTTTTTCGATAAATACAAGCCCGCAATAGAACCGAGTGTAATAAGAGAAGTGGGAGCAACAATTATTTCCGGATTTTCCTTAACCGCTGTTGTAACGGTATCTAAAAGTGTGTTTTCCTTTTGCTCATCCTGTGCGTCATGGTTGAAAATTGAGGATGTGGTAACTATGTTTCCTTCCGCATCCGTTGCATAAACACCTGCAAAAAGCTCCTCAAGATATTGGAAATTATAGCCTGAGGTGGTATGCACAGTAACCGAACCGCCTTCATAAGAGATATCGTTCATACCGAAGGTTGTAAGTGTATCCTGAATTGCGTCCGGCGCCTGATCGAGCTGATTATCGACTGCACCGAAAACATTGTCAACAATCTGTGAAACCTTTTCGTTATCCGTCGGCACAATAGTGTTTACAAAGTCCTTCACATCGCCCACCAGATCGTTTGAAAAGCCGCTATCCTCTTTGCTGTTGAGAGAAGGATCCTTTTTAATGATAAATCTGTAGGTTGCGCTTTCATTTCTTGTGCCGTCATTATAGGCAACGGACATTGTCACCACTTCCTCCGACAGTGACGTATCAAGCTCTGCAGCCACTGTTGCTGCGGGCTTCATAAGAGTGTCATCAAGAAGAATCGATATATATTCGTCATTGCCGCCTTCGAGATGATCTGCAAGGGCAAAGGGGGTGAACCATACCTTTTCGCAATCCTGAGCCACAGTCATTTCATAGGTGAGAATGTCACTGTAAAACTCTTCCTCGAGAGCGAAGCAGCCGTTTGCCATTGCAAGCTCAAAAAGTGCTTCAGCGGGCATATCATAGCTGTAATCAACATATTTTTCGTCGAGCATTGTCTGAAGAATAAGCTTCTGAAGAGCAAGCTCGTCTTCATTCTGTCTTGCAATTACCAGATAAATGGGATTGATAGTAACATCATAAACCGTATTGAGCACGGTTGCATAGTATGCATAGTCAACATAGTCCTTCTGAGCGCCTGTTGCCTCATTATAGACCGTCACAGGTACCTGATAGCCGTTGCTTGCGGCAGTGATAACCTTTGCCCAATGGAAAACCTCGTCTGCTTCGGGATTTTCACTTACGGGAAGCTCTTTAAATTGTGTAACATAGGTTTTAACCATATTAACAGCCATACCCGAAAGGGTATCAATACCTGAGGGAAGCATTGTGTTTGTAAGAGCGGAAAGGATTATAACCAGGGCTCCCTCGAGAGTGGTACCCACCGGAATTACTGTTTCCTTTTCATATAAAGCATAAACCGCATCATATTTGAGTGCCGCATAAACCACGGAAACGGTCGCCTTATCGTCGGGAGCCTCGTCATCGGGAAGCTTTATACCGTAATCCTGAAGATACTGTCTCATTGCAGGCAATTCATCGGTCATACCCATAGCAACAACGAGGTAATACATAGTGTTTGTCAGCTCTTTATATGCGGCGGCAACCGTATTTTCATCAACATCGAAGAGCACACTGTACTGCTTAACCTCTTTGATAAATTCGTCATAGGTATGACTGCCGGGATAGTCATCGGGTTTAGGCACGATAGTTTTTGAAGTGACAGCCATTGCATCGTCTCTGATGATAACATTATCAAGCCATGCATAATTATACTCGGGAGACGATGAGCGTGTGTTACCGGGCAAAATAGATATAACGCCGTTATAGCCTGTAATAATGGCAGATGCACTGAGCGGGCACACTGCAAAGGCAAAGAGTATAACCGTTGCCAGAAGCACAGAAAGAATCTTTTTCATTTTAAGGATTTTCCTCCTTATATCATAATAAGCCGTAAGCTTTACATAGTTTCACTATTATACATAGTATATAATACAACTAACTTTTTCCAAAGTCAACCGAAAGAAGGATATTTTATAAAAAATTCATTTAAGTGTGGCGTATAATTAAGCGTAAGATCTTTTTCTGCGAGCGGCCCTGTTTGCAATCAGTTATCCGCTTTCAGTGAGCGGTGGTGGGAAGCGGGGGCGGCTCCCGTGAAATGCCGAAGGCCTGCGCAAGATAAAAGGCACTCAAAGAGTTGCCTTTTATCGGGAGCCGCAGCCCACCTCTTCCACCCACATACAAAAAGCAGAGAAGAACAAATCCTCTCTGCTTTTTTTATGCCGTAAGCTTCCTGTTATCTTAATCAGCCGTTAAGCATCTTGAATATCTTTTTGTTGGTTGCGTAAAGCTCTTTATATGCGGCAAACATCTTATCGTAAACAGGCTTGTTGTTTTTATCGGGCTCAAATCTCTTGTCTGCATCGATAAGCATATTTGCTTCGTCGATAGAATCAATAACACCGAGACCAACGGCAACAACAACCGCCGCACCGACAGCACCTACGTTCTGAGGACTTGAAACAGTCTCAACCTTTTTGCCTGTGCAGTCAGCAAGGATCTGACTGGTTGAATCGTTAAGAGCGCCGCCGCCCACGAAACGGATAACATCTGAGGTTCTGGTTTTCTTTTCCTGAGTTTCAAGCATCCATCTCATATGCATACATACGCCCTCAACAACGGCACGGATCATTTCGCTCTTGCCAGTTTCAATACTCAGATTATAGAACATAGCTCTTGCGTTGGGATCCTCAAAGGGACAACGGTTACCGTGAAGCCAAGGGGTGAAAATAACACCGTTTGAGCCTGCAGGTACCTGCTCGATAACCGACGAAAGGTACTGATACAGGTTTGTATATTCTGTTTCCATATCTTCGGCAACATCGGTCTTTTTAAGATAAATACCGATTTCGTCAAGAGCAAGGTGATTCTTTACCCATTCAAGGCACTTGCCTGCTGTTTCAAGCTCGGCAAAGTAGTTATAATAACCGGGTCTTGCGCCGACTGCCGCCGCAATCATAGCGGAAGCATCAACCATACTCTTGTCAACAACGGTTGAAACCCAGCCTGAGGTACCCATATAAACATGGGTCTCGTTCTTTTTAACTGCACCGGCACCTACGCCGATAAGTGATGCGTCCATACCGCCGCCGAATACGACAGTACCCTCCTTGAGGCCTAATTCCTCAGCAGCCTTCCTTGTCAGACCGCCGACCTTATCGGTGCTCTTGATTATCTTTGCAAGATGGCGCATATCAACATTGAGAATCTTGCAGACCTCCTGACTCCAGCACTTCTTATGTATATCGTAAAGGAGTGTTGCAAAGGCTGAGTCCTCTGTCATAATAAATTCGCCTGTCATTCTTGCAATGAGAGCTTCTTTTACATCAAGCCACTTATAAACCTTTTCAAAGGCATCGGGCTCGTTATTCTTAACCCAGTTATATTTGAAAACCGGGTCCTTAACGCTTGCTGCAACAGCACCGGTCTTTGCAAGGGAAACGAGAAGCTTGGGTATGCTTGCTCCGGCAATCTGTATGCCGTGAGCCATAAGCTCCTTGCGCTCCTTTCTTGCTCTCTGATCCATATAGCTCATTGCACGGCGTACGGGAAGTCCGTTTTTATCAACAAGAACAAGGCCCTGAGCCTGTGAGCAGAAGGAAATACCGTCAATCTGCTCCGGCTTTACCTTAGTCTGCTTGAAAAGCTCCTTTGTGGTTTTGCACATAGCTTCCCACCACTCCTGAGGATCCTGCTCGGCGCCGCCGTCGGGTAAGATATAAAGCTCATAACCCTCGATTGCATCTGCGATAAGCTTTATCTGCTTATCGATTTCAAAAAGACAGGTCTTAACTCCTGTTGTGCCGATGTCATAGGCAAGTGCGTACTTCATATTGTTTACATTCCTTTCTCGGATTTTTGTTTTTTATTCCCTTATTTATTCTTTTCTGTTTTAAGTGCACCCTTGATAAAGCGCAGTATATTGCGGATGGCAAAGTCATCCCTTTCCATTATATCGTCGCCGGCATAGATTTTATACCTGTAGGAGTAATAATCGCAGGCGTAGGAAAACTGAAGATTCATCAGAATGTTATCCACCAGGAAGGCAGCTATACCCGGGTCAATATCCTGCCTTATCTCCCCTGCCTTCTGTCCGTCTTCAATGGTTTTTTTATAGGCGGCGCAGGTTTTAGCTTCAATATCCGCGGCTATCTTTTCCACAAGCAGGCTGTTGCTTTCACTGGTTACCTCATTATAAAGCTTGATAAGCACCTTAGAACGTCGGGAAAATTCGATATCGCTTCTTATCAGCTTTTCAAGCTTCACAAGCACATCCTCATCCGACGAGACAATGGATTCTATAACCGAATCCAGCACCGAAATGCCGTAGTTGACACTCATCAAAAAAAGGTCAGCCTTTGTGTCGAAATACTTATAGAGGGATCCCACGCTGACCTCGGCTTTTTTTGCTATGGTGTTGATGTTTGCATTGTCAAAGCCCTCGTTTGCAAATTCGTTAACGGCAACATCAAGAATCTTTCTTCGTTTCTCTTCGGATATATTGTTAAAGGTCGGTTTGCAATAAGCTTCTCCTTTAAGCATAGAGAATCTCCGTTTCAAATTATATTCAGTTTATTTTAACAATTTTAACGCAAAAAAGCAAGTATAAATTAGAGGGGCAAAACTATGCAAGTTGCATAAATCAGGAAATAGGGAACAGGGAATAGGGATTAGGGATTAGTAGTAAAGGACCAATTCTGTATTTAAAAAAGAGGGGTTGTGTCCCCTCTTCTTTAACGATCAAAAATTGACTCCTCCGCAGCCCCAACGCTCAAATTCGTTATATTTCACATAGATTCTGCCCTGTTCTATCCCCAGCTCAGCCGAAACAATATCAGTCAGCTTCCTTGTGAGAGCATCGTAACCGCTGTCGGTGGCTCTGCCCAACAGATCAACCTCTATCATGGCGCAGGGTGCGCTGTCACCCTTGAAATAAAGACGGCGGTTATCCTGAAAATCTACCATAAGCCAGTTTTCACTCTTGTTTATAAGCTCAACAGCCTTTCCGAACTGAGTCTTAAGTGATATTTCCTTTTCCTTTGTGATTGGAGTAGAAGTTTTTGTTGTTATAAGAGGCATAGTTTTTCTCCTTTTTATAAATTTCTTATAATGAATTGTACCTTTGGCGCATTGTAACCCACCGCTTTTTCCTTTCAGGGGAGGCTGTAAAATTGCGGTCGGCGGTTCGAAAACAGAGAAGTTTTCAGGAATTTTTAAATGTGTGCAAACTTCGATATGCCGCAAAGCGGCTCGATATGTTTCACTCGATATGCTCCGCTCGATATGTTTGCTTCGCAAACAAGCAAATACGGACCGCCGAGGACGTCGGTCCCTACGATGTAAATTCAGCGGGCAGGACTTACCCTTTACTGCCCGAGCAGAGCGCGATTGCGTTACAATAGCACCGAAGGACCACATCGCAAAGGCTCCCCTGAAAGGGGAGCTGTCAAAATCAAAGATTTTGACTGAGGGGTTCTGCGCATTGCGATTGCGAATTGCATTAAATTCTGTCAAAAGCCGTAGACTCCATAGCAAACCTCAGCACATTCATGGCGCATCTCTGCATTTCACCAAGAGTAATACCGTCCTTTTTGCCGTAGGTCTTAAGCAGTGTGCCGTCAGGCTTTTTAATAAGAGCAACTCTCGGGCCGCCGGGCATAAGCACGTCAACCTGAGCTCTCACTCTGTATGCCTGGTCGCACATTTCGGGGAACTCCTGACTCTTTGAGCTTCTCATCCACCAGTCGGTCATAACGTTGCCCTTGTAGCCCCATTCGCCTCTGAGAATTCTTGTGCAAAGCTCATAGTTGTAATGTCCCCACACGCCGTTGATAAGGTTATATGAGGTCATAATGTTTTTAGGTGCGGCTTCCTTCACGCATATTTCAAAGCCTCTGAGATAGATTTCACGCAATGCTCTTTCGGAGAGCCTTGAATCGTTACCTGCACGGTTGAACTCCTGATTGTTACAGGCAAAATGCTTAGGGCAGGCGGATTTGCCGTTTTTCTGTATACCTCTGACATAGGCGGCGGCAATCTTTCCGCAAAGATACGGATCCTCGGAGAAGTATTCGAAGTTTCTGCCGCAAAGAGGGCTTCTGTGAATGTTCATACCGGGAGCGAGGATAACATCTGTCTGCTTTTCCGCCATTTCCTCAGCTTCCTTTTCGAGAAGAGCCTCAACCAGCTCCGTGTCGAAGGTGCTTGCAAGAAGAGTGCCGATTGGCATAAGGGAGCAGCAGGCAGAAAGTCTGATGCCTGAGGGGCCGTCAGTGGTAGTCACGGCGGGCACACCCTTTTCACGAAGAGAAGCAAGCACACCTGCAAAGCAGCCTGCATTACCCGGTACGCCAAGGTCACTGCCCATAACATAATGGCCTCTTGAAATGGCTTCAAGCTCCTTGAGGCTGAGCTGAGCGACAAATTCTTCCGGTGTGTTTTTGCCGCTTTTTACATCTGAAAGCTTTATGCCCTTATCACCTGTCTGCGGAATATCCGTCGGAAGATTATCAAGAATTATCTTTTTAAGGTCATACCTTCTTGTGTTTACCTTAACCTTTTCTGCGGTATAAACGCCGTCTTTTTTCACAGCTTTGATTATCTCAAATTCAGTCTGAGGAGCAGAGGTCTGACTGAGCTGCTCAAAGACAGCAGTTTCTTCTTTTTCTTGTGTATAAACCGTTTTCGCATCCCTTACATTGTCGCCCACGGCAATACCGTAATTGCCTTTTTCAATAACATAGGCGGATTCATAGCCCGTAAGACCTGCTTCGTCGTAGCTTGCAAAGGCTCTGAGAGGTATGAAAAGAGTGAGAGCTTCGCTTTCGCCTGCCTTAAGCTCTGAGGTTTTACCGAAGGCACAAAGCTCACGCAAGGGATTACCCAAAGCGCCGCAAGGCTTTTCAATATAGCCTTGCACAACCTGCCTTGAGGCATATTCGCCTGTGTTTGTGACATTGCAAATAAGCTTTATACCACCCTCGGCTTCTTCGGCGGAAATTAGCTCTGTTTCAAAGCTTGTATATGAAAGTCCGTAGCCGAAGGGATATCTGACGCCCTCCTTGAGGAAGGTTTCAAAATAACGGTAGCCTACATATATATCCTCTGTGTAGTTGTTGAAATCCTTGCCGCCGAAATCCTTGCTGCAGGGGTATAAGTCATAATTCTTAACAGCAGTTGAGGTAAGTCTGCCGCTCGGTGAAGCCTTGCCGCAAAGAAGGTCAGCCGCCGCATTGCCGCTTTCCATACCGCCCTGCCAAACGATCATAACTGCAGAGGGCTTCTTTGCAAGCTCCTCAAGCCAGGACATATCCATAAGACTTCCGATATTGAGAAGAACAACGGTTTTATCATAAGCTGCAGTGATTTTTCTGAGCATATCCATTTCTTCGTCGGTTATGTAATAGCTGCCCTTTTCAAGCACG
The DNA here is from genome assembly GCA_045537485.1 of Acutalibacteraceae bacterium. GTDB lineage: Bacteria > Bacillota > Clostridia > Oscillospirales > Acutalibacteraceae > UBA6857. Next base: position 14,144 of record JAZSPQ010000024.1, read on the forward strand.
TTTTCCCTGTCCTCGCCTGATGAGCGGCCGATAACCGCAACGGCAACATCGGAATTTTCCCTTGCAAGCTCAACAAAATCCTCAGTAAGGGGCATTTCGGGATAAAATCTCGGCCAATTACCCCAATAGCCGTGGTCAACGGGATTTTTCTCACACCAGTTTTCATACAGCTTTGCGGTGTTTTCGTCTAAGATAAGCTCCTCACAGTTTCTTATGCCTTCTATAAGGTTAACCGCATAGGGCTTGTTTACATCGCCGCCCGAGCCGTAGCCGGTGTAGAACCAGTCGTTCTGCACTCTGCCGAAAAGAGTTACCCTAGTACCCTTTTTCAAAGGAAGAATACCGTCATTTTCGAGAAGCACCGCTCCCTGAGAAGCAACATTGCGTAAAAGCTCCGGCATACCGGGTGTTACGGTTTTTTCAGCAGCTTTTCTGCTCTGCTCCGCCTGTGAAAGAGAAGTAAAGCTGCCAACAATTTTGGATATTGCTTTTTTAATGTCTGCCATAATGTTTTCTCCTTTATTCAACATCAATTATTTGCTTGAATTTATGCCTGTTTATTTCGTGAACAACCACCGTAACACAGATGATTCCCACCGCAAGACCCGAAGCCACCTTCAGAAGCTCGTGTATCGTGGCATCGAAAAGCTCTGTCTGACCGGTTACGAAATAATAGGTTGTGTAATAGAGCTTTCCGCCGGGAACAAGGGGAATTACGGAGCAGGCAAGAATAGGCGTTGCCGGTGCCTTGATAACCCTTGCCATAATCTCTGCATAGACCGTTACAATGAAAGCGGGAAAGAAATTTCTGAAAAACTCCTGATCGGTATGCTCACAGCAAACAACATATACAACGCATACTATAAGACCGCCCAGGAGGTTTATAAACGTCCTTCTCTTAGGCGAATTGAATATATAAGAGAAGCCTAAGGTGCCCACCGTACCTGATATTATAAGAATCAAAGCCTGTTTAAAATCCATAACCGTCACCTCACCACACTCTGCCCAGTGTCATAATCGCCACGGCAAAGCCGCAGGCTATGGCAAGGGATACCACGATTGATTCAAGGAGCCTGAGAAGGCCCGACATAATATCACCGCAAAGCATTTCTCTGACGGAGTTTATAAGCATAAGCCCCGGGATAAGAAGCATTATATCGCCTATCATTATCATATTGGGGTCGTCTCCCACGCCGAAATGGACCAGCGTTATTGCCGCAAAGCCTGAAAAAGCCGAGGAAAGAGCAGTGAAAAACAGCTTGTTGACTCCGTTTGATTTGACATACAGGTTAATAAGATAGAGCACACAGGCTATAGGTGCACTGGCAATGCAGTCCATAACGCTGCCGCCGAAAAATACGGTGAAGCCCATAGCCGCCACCACATATCCAAGGCAGTTGAAAATATCAAACCTTTTGTTTTCCTTGCAGATCTCGTCAAGCTCCTGCCTGATTTCATCTGTATCGGGAGTTGTTTCACAGATTTTTCTGGAAAGAGCATTAAGGTTTTCAAGTCTTCTGAAATTGACCCCTCTTGTATATATACGGCGCATCTGGGTGCTTGTGTTTCCCTCATCATCGGTAACGGTTGCATGAATCATTGAGATAACGGAAAAAACCTCGGTTTTCTTTATGCCGTAGGCGTGGCATATTCTGAGCACCGTCTCTTCAACACGGTTGATTTCAGCACCGCACCGGACCATACTTTTGCCGATATCAAGAGCAAGGGCAAGCACTGCCCGGGTTTTTGCATATGTGTTTTGCATAAGCTTCTCCTGATTTAATATTCTTTATGTTTGATTATACTAAAAGCGAGGTTCAATATCAACACCTATTCATAAAATTTCTGTAACGCATCGGGATATTCGGGCAGAATTATATCGTATTTTCTCACATATTCTCCGTCACTCTCACGGATGACCGTTGCCCTGTTTTTATAAAGAAGCTTAACTATATTATACATATCGATCCAGATCTGATTTGTTCCTTCCTTCTGACTTTCGTCAAAAATCAGCTGCATACCCAGATGCAGATGTGGTGCGGACATTCCGTTGACGTTTTCCGTTATTGAATAGCCCGTCATTCCCATATATCCGATAACCTGACCCGCTTTGACCACACTGCCCTGCTCTATTCCTTCGGCATAGGGGCTGTCCTTTCTCAGGTGGGCATAGTAATAGCTTCTTTTACCGTCAAAGCTTCTGATACCCAGTCGCCAGCCGCCGTACCTGTTCCAGCCGCAGCTTTCAACGGTGCCGCCCTCAACGGCAACTATGGGAGTACCCACATATCCCATCAGATCGTTGCCCAAGTGACTTCTTCTGTAGCCGTAGCTTCTGGAAACTCCGAAATCGTCGTAATGGGAATAGGAAAAGCCCTCTGCCACGGGACTGTACGCCACAAGTCCGTAGCCCTCTTTCACACCTTCTCCGCCGTTACCGTCGGGTACCTGCTTTTTATATTCACCTAAAAGGCCGCCGAGAATCGCAGTAAACACCTCTTTGTAAAAGGTGTAGTATTTATTATCCTGCATCAGGTCGTCAACGGTATATATTTCACCTAACTGTGAAAGCATTTTTTCAAGGTCACTGTGCTTATAATTAGACCAGTTGTTGCCGTTTTTCACCGCAAGATAGGAAAGGGAATCTATCCAGCTTATGTGACGGAGCTTATCGTAGGTTTCGATGTCAAGGTTCATCGTATCAACAAGGGCATTATAGCACACATTCATTTCAGCCCACTTTATATAGGCTTTTTCCTGCTCCTGCTCACCTCTGACACCGAAAAACAGAGCGACTGAAAAAGCAATGGCAAACACCAGAGCAAAAATTATGATTAACCTTTTTTTCTTCAATAAAATAACCATTTCATCACTCCGGAAAATACTTTTTTATCATTTTATGCCGCTGTTTTCCGCCTTAACACAGTCCTTTTATTGACATTTTTCATCAGTCGGGTTAAAATTGTTATACAGACTTAAAGGAGCTGCAGGATGTTGAACGATAAAATTAAAAGATATTATTCAAAAATAAAAAGGCAACGTATACATAAATACGCAACCTTTTTCATGTTTATAATGCTCGCCGTTGAATCTCTTATAACCTATGCCGATGCCTTTTATTATCAGGGTGACCTTGTTTTCAGAATACACCTTGACCCTTTTAAAATAGCGGCAACGGTTATTTATATTTCCGTGGCGGTTTTAATCGGTATGAAGGTCAGATACAAGCTTCTGCTCATCCCCGACTTTTTTCTGCTGATATTAAAGCTCTGTACAGCTGTCAAAAGCATACTCTCACTGTCAGAGGCTTCGGAGCTTTCCTTTTTTGCCGCCCATAATTCGGACTTGTTGGAAAGTGCCGTTGAGAGCCTTCTGTTTTCTCTGTTTCTCATAACCCTTTTCATCGGCAAGCTGTCTCACCCCTCAGATAAAATCAGAGAAAAAATTCCTTTTGTCTGTCTGGGTGTTCTTGCCGCCTGCTTCCCCTTCACCCTCGCATTTGAAATTATAAAGGCTGTGGGAGAAGCTCTCTCAACAGACAGCACAACGGCTCTGTTGCTTTTTAATTTCACAAGAGGCATAATGAACGAAGCTTTCCTTGATCTGCCCTATGCTCTTCTGATTCTTCTTGTTTTCTTTATCCCCGAACGCAAAAGAGCAAGCAGCCAAACAAAAGCCGCTCCCGATTACGCCGAGCAAGCATAAAGAAGAATCACCCGAAAATTCAGAGAAGGTTTTGTGCCTTCTCTTTTTTGTTAAAAAGAAAGGACCGAAGGAAAAACCTGCGGCCCGGCATAAGACTATTTATAAAGTAATTAAACAAAAACTTTCAAATATAAATTATGCTTCTTCTTCTGTCTCTTTCATCTTTGCAAAGCAGTCGCTGCAGTATACATCTCTGCCTTCTGTGGGCTTGAAGGGAACCTTAGCTTCTGCGCCGCAGCTTGCACATGTGGCAATGAACATTTCACGGGCAGGCTTTGCAGCGTTTTTACGAGCGATACGGCAATCCTTACAGCGCTGGGGCTCATTCTGGAAGCCTTTTTCAGCATAGAATTCCTGTTCTCCTGCAGTAAAGATGAAATCATTTCCGCATTCTTTGCATTTGAGTGTTTTGTCTTCGTACATTGTTTTTTACCTCGCTTGAATTTAATAGCCCTTATCGGAATTGCACCGACTCTTTGAAAACAACGCTCTTCTTTGAGCTATGGGGCATGTTATTTATAAAAACTGAGCTTTTCGCGCAGCTTTTTTCTTGCTCTTTGCAAAGTGCTGTCCACAGCCTTGGTTGTGGTGCCCAGCTTTTTTGCAATTTCCTCATAAGTGAAGCCTGTGAGCTGAAGCTTAAAGACCTCATTTTCCTTTTCACTCAGGCTTTCGGAAATAACCGCTGCAATATACTCCGCTGAATTTTCGCTTATCAGACTTTCCTCGGGTGAGGGTTCTGAGAGAAGCTCTGCATTTTCTTCAAGAGATACCATAAGACCCTGCGGAACACGTTTTTTTGAAGAGAGTGTCCTTATCAGGCTGATTATACGGTTTCGCATACAGGCGGAGGCATAGGTCTGAAAGCTGCAGTCCTTGCCTTGGCTGTAGGAATAAACAGCAGAAAGAAATGCGAACATTGCCTCCTGAATCATATCTGCCCTTTCCATAGGGCAGGCACCGAATCGGTTAACGATAATTGCGGCGGTTTCCATATATCTCTGCGTCAGAACCGAAAAAGCATCGTTATTATTCTCTTTGCACAAAATAACAAGCTCTTCGTCTTTGAGAAGTGAATAATCCAAAGCCAAAATTATCCTTTCACCCAATATATTATTATGACTATTCTATAACAAAATTTATCCACTGTCAAGGTGATTTTTATACAAACTGACCAAGCGTTTTTTGTTGCATTATACTATAAAACCCTGTAAAAACGCCTGAAAAGCGGATTTTACAGGATTTTGAAGTTCAGCTATACAGATAATACGCAAGGCCTTATGCCGCAAGCAGCCCCCTGCGATTGCACATTAATCAAGCACGGCATTTACATTTTTTCAAGCTCCCTTAAAGCGTTAAAAATAACCTTCTTTCCGAAAGCCTTACTTCCGATATACATCGGTGAAAGCTTTTTGTAGCGGTAATGACTTTCGGTGAAAACTATCAATCCTAACTGTAATCTCATAAGATAAAACCGCTTAAGGCTGTCGCCCTCAAAGGTAAGCTTTTCTTCCGCGGCAGAGTTGTACCCCTCAACAAGCTGTCTGTTCTTTTCCATATCAAAGGGTGCAAGATAATCGAGAGATATGAAATCTCCCTCAGGTACACCGAACATTGCTCTTTCACAGTCTATAAGAGAGGAGAGCCTGCCGTCCCTTATAACTATATTTCCGCCCCAGAGGTCAAAGTGATTGAGCACGGGAACGGTTATCCCGTCAAAAGCGGAGATATTTTTCTTAATTGCT
>JAZSPQ010000062.1:0-15374 GCA_045537485.1 Acutalibacteraceae bacterium
TGGGGCAAATATGAAATGATAAATATTCATTCACCCCTTGTTTCCTTTGGCAGAGGTAAAATCCTTGAGTTTGACAATAAGCTTGAGGATGTCAGAAAAGACGGCATCAGCTTTGTTCTTTATAATAATGTTTGGGGCACAAACTTCCCGCTTTGGTATGAGGAAAATGCAAAATTTGAGTTTAAAATTAAATTAAAGCAAGCTGAATAAACATAAATATCCCTCTGCTGATTGGCAGAGGGATAAGCTTTACACCGTATGTTTCAGTTTTTTCGATATTTCTGCAAGCATCGGAAGGTATTAACAGTGTTGCGAGCTTGTTTTTCTTGTATGAAAACGCTAAGAAGTCGAAATGCCGTTATATATCTCTTGAGCGATGGCTTTTAATCCGTCATAGTTCGGGTGAACAAGATCCTTACTGAAAAGTTCACGGCGATTCTGTGTGGCAGAGTTTATATCTATGACCGTGTAGCTGTATTCGTCGGCTATTTCTTTTATGATATGAGAAATTTCATTAATAACAAGCGGCTGAATACCGTAGGTGGTTTTTCCTTCGGTTTTGTTTTTAGTGAAAAGCGCGGCAGCAGGGGTGCAAAGATAAACCTTAGGCTTTTTATCTCCTGACAGATAGGAGTTCAATAAATCAAGGTAATCGGCTTTAAATTTCTCCGCACCTTGCCAGTTTATTGTTTTTGAATCGTTTGTTCCAAGCATAAAGATAAGAATATCTGCATCGTATTCAATGCTGTCTGAGTAAGAATATGTGTTTATATAGGGCTGATCTCCGTCAGGCTGTACTGTTACTCTGATATTGCCGAAATTGGCCACATGGTAATCATCGCCCAAGAGCTCGTTCAAAAAAACAGGGTAGTTGTTATCGGGTTGGTTCTTGATTCCGTACCCGTAAGTAACACTGTCGCCTACACAGGCAACTTTGATCTGATCTTCACGGCAATCGGAATATACGGTTATATCCGAAAAGCCGTTGTAATAGAGGAAAAAGAGAATAGCCGCAGTAGCAGTAAAAAAAATAATACTGCTGACTAAACGGTGCGAATGCTTATGCTTCATTTTTATTGTTCATCTCCGAATAGGTTTTTTACCGAAATTTTTTAAAACACTCCGCCACAGCTGAGCCTTTTTTTACAAAAGCGATAAACTCGGAAAGCTCGGCACTTACTGTGTGCCAACCCTTTGTGTGAGTTCTGCCGTCCTTTGTCAGCACCCATTCTCCGTCGGGAATATAAACCTGCTTTTCGGTTTGTCCCTTGTTGACAATGGGAGCAAAGATAATGTCATCACCGAAATAATACTGGCTGTCAAGAGTATAGCAGACTTCATCCTCGGGGTGGTGGAAAAACATAGGTCGCATCAGGGGATATCCTTTTTCTGAGGCTATGTCCAGTTGCTTTTTGATATAGGGGCGGAGCTTTTCACGAAGGAGTATCAGCTTTTTAAGTGTTTCGAAGTTTTCTTCACCGAAGGACCATATTTCATTTGGGTCACCGCTTGGCTCAAGAAGTCCGGGAGTTTTTTCGCCGTGTCTGTTGCGTGAGCCGTGAAGGCGCATAACAGGGCTGAAAAGTCCGAATTGGAACCAGCGGACAATAAGCTCTCTGAAATAGTCGCTATGAATGTCGGCACCGTAGAAGCCTCCGATATCCGTGTTCCACCAGGGAATACCGCACATTGACATATTAAGTCCCGCTTTTATCTGGTGGGAAAGGCTTTCAAAGGTTGAGGGAATATCTCCCGACCAGACAAGAGAAGCGTACTTCTGCGAGCCGAAATAGGCGCAGCGGGTGAGGGTGATGATATCATCTCTGCCTATAGACTTAAAGCCGTCGTAGGCCATTTTGGAATAGTAATAGGGGTACAAAAGAGCGACTTTGTCGGCTCTGCCCTTGTGCCATATCAGATTGTCAAACTGCTCGGGGTGGATTTCGGGCTCCGCTTCGTCGAACCAAAGGGCATCGACACCCTTATCTATATAATTTTCTTTGAGCTTACTCCACACAAAATCTCTTGTGTCCGGGTTGGTGACATCTATTTCCGCCTGCCAGCCGTAGAAATTGAAAACTCTGTCAGAGCCGTGGACGGTGCGCATAAGCATATTGTTATCGAGCATATGATAATAGTTTTCGCTTTTTTCGTTTATTGTGGGCCATACTGAAACGATGAGTTTGGTACCCATTTTGTGAAGCTCGTCAGCCATAGCTTTAACATCAGGCCAGTATTTCGGGTCGAATTTGTAGTCGCCCTGCTCTGTCCAGTGGAAATAGTCGCAGATTATAGCCGAAAGGGGAATATTCTCTTTTTTATACCGTCTTGCAACATCTAAAAGCTCCTGCTGAGTTTCATAGCGGAGTCTGCTTTGCCAGAAGCCCGTTGCCCAGTAGGGTATTTCGGGAGCGTGACCGGTTAAATCTGAGAGCACCGAGCAAGCTTCACTGGGAGTGCCGCCGATAACAACATAGTCAACAGCGTGACAGCAGTCACTTGAAAAGCGAGTTCTGTTGTTTGAAAGTTCACAAAGTCCGGTTGAGGGAACATTCCACAAAAAACCGTAACCGAGAGAGGAGTAAACATAGGGGATAGTGCATTTTGCGTTAACATTTCTTATATCAATGCTTGAGCCTTTGAGGTCGAATTCATTGTCCCAGCTGTGACCCATACCGAAAAAGTGTTCATTCTCATTGGCTTTAAAGGTCACTCTAGCGGCCCACAGACCGCTGCCCTTGTTTTCGTAATGTCTGAAGCCGTCGTCAAAGGTAAGCTCAGGCTTTTCTTCAAGAATCTTTTTACCGTCATAATAGAATATAATTCTGCCGCTTGTGCCGATAACACATTTCAGCTTACCGCAGGTTATACTACCCCAATGGCCGTTGTTTTCGATGATTGCCTCAGTGTTTTGGGGCATAAGGTTATAGTTTTCGTCGATTACCCTGCAATCGGGGAAGCCTTGAAAGCGAATAGCATTTTCGCCACAGGCTGAAAGGCGTACAAGCTCACCTTTTCTTGAAAGCGTTATAGAGTTTTCGGTTACTGTGATATTTTTCATATTTTCTCTCCGATGCGTGTTGATAGGATTATTGCAGCACGAAATGATGGGGCGTGCTTTGTTTTCCGTGTTGCCTGAAAAGCATACATGCTTAAACTTCTGCCTTAGAGGCGTAATTTTCAGCTGTCAGAAGAGTTGTTTAAGGATAATATTAAATCTACAGCCTTTGCTACACCGTCCTCATCATTGGTCGGTAAAACCGTATCTGCTCTGTTTTTTATTTGTTCTATGGCATTACCCATGGCAAAGCGGGTGCCCGCAATATCAAACATGGAAATGTCATTTTCCTCGTCGCCTATACAGGCTATTTCATCGGCAGTAATACCTAAGTGCTCTGCAAGAGCAAGCAAAGCGGTTCCCTTTGAGCCGCTCTTATTATATATTTCGGCATAACCCTTTGAATGGGCAGAGCAAACCTCGGAATAAGGCTTTATTATTTCTCTTATTTTTTCACGGTATTTTTCGCTGAAATAGAAAAACTGAAACTCCTCAATGTGCCTACCAATTTTGCTGACAGCCTTTGCCATATTTCTGACGCATTTCAGATTCGGTGCATCATCGCCTAAAAAGTGTTTTACAACATAATAAACAATTCTGCCCTGAACATAGTATTCACGGTCAATATGTGCCGCTATGAATATATTGAAGCCTTTGCAGCTGTTAAGAATACTTACGGCGGTTTTATTGTCGATATAAGAGTTGAAAATCTCCTTATTTTCTTTTAAATCCAGAACAAGAGCTCCGTTTGAAGAAACCGTGTAGCGGTAAAAGCTTTCGTTTTTTAGCTTTACGGGAAGACAGGTGGCGTTTCTGCCTGTTGTGGGTACAACAAGAATTCCGCTTTCGGCGGCTTTTTTCAGTGCCTTCAGAGTGTTATCGGACATTTTTCCCTTTGAATTAAGACAGGTTCCGTCCATATCGACTGCAAGCAGCTTTATCATAGGAATTACCTCTTTTTATACGATTTATTGTTGAGACATATTGTATCACGAATGATATTAATTTACAGCTCCTACACCGATTGACGAGTAGGAGCTGTTTTTAGGTTAAATGAGTGTTAAGCGCTTTGCCGGTAACAGTGCTTTATTTGCCGAGCAGCTCTGTGAGCTTATCCAATACCATTCTGAGGAAGCGGATCATCAGTCTGAGGAAATCAGTCAGCAGAGTGGTTGTCTTCTTGGGCTCTGAAGGTGTGAGCGGTACTATTGCACCGCTGCCGTCTGCAGATACCTCAACGAACTGAGGATATGCAGGATCGGTGAAAACATCCGGATCTTCATAGGCAATAGTGTTTATCATATTGAAATAGGCATCTGTTTTTTGGCCGTGTTCAAGACCTTTTATATACCATGTGTTAAAAGGAAGAGCTCCTGTTGAAGCATCAATGCAACCGTCGTCTGAAAGGAAATCGTATTCGGGATAGAGAGCCTGCTGATAGTCCTTGTCAAGAACCTCGCCGTACATACTGCTGGTGGCACCGAAGGATGCATCAAAGACATCAACAAGACCGTCGCTCATATAATTTCCGTGTTCGCTCAGAGGCATCGGCGGTCTGCCGTATTTGCAGATGATATTCATTTTTATGCCGTAATCAGTAGTTTCTTCAAAGAGCTCCTCAGCTCTTACCATAACCTCTTCGTGGTAATAGGTTATTTTAGAGATAAGCTCTGCATATTCTTCGTCAGGGCTTGCATAATCCTCACCGTAGGTATATTCCAGAGCCTCATAGAAGTATTCATCCTGAACGAAGGTCCACATTGCGGGAAGGGTACCGAAAACATCGTGAACAATATCTCTTACCGCATCAAGAAGTGCAAAGCGGAGAGCGGGGTCAAGGAAGTAATCTATAATTGCCTGAAGAGCACCGCTCTTGTTGAGAACGGAAAGGAGAAGCTCAAGATCCTCGTTGCCCAAAGAAATTGAAGCGAAGTCTGCAACTGTAGCTGCATCAAAAGTGAAGTCGCCGCTGAAAACCTGTCCTACAAAATCTACACCGCCTAAGGAAGGTACGCAAAGAACAACCGAGTCAACATACTGCCAGCTTTCGGGATATTCGTTAAGATAAGCCATAACGATTGATGTGCCGTAGCTTGAGCCCACAAGCTCAAAACGGTCGCTTCCCGAATGCTCCTGTACCCAGCCTACATATTCATCAAGCTGTTTTGCAAGGTCAACAGGATCAAGACGGCTGTCATAGTTGAAATGGTATTTTCCGTCACCCGTGTAATCAAGAGGACAGGGATCAATAGTCACATTCTCAACGGAAGTGAAGCCGTCTGTGTCGAGGGCAATCATTCCGAAGGAATCAAAGAGCCAGGAATAAACACAGTTGTAAAGAACGTTGGGATCAAGATTTTTCAGGGATTCACCTGCATACTCGCCAAATCTTTTAAGATTACCGAGAAATCTGTCCATATCAACAGGATAAAACAGTGATTTCTTTTCAGGGTCATCGGTATAGTAAACAGCTCTTGAGCCGATACCGTTAACATAAATCTGAGGCAGATGATCTTTTTTCTCAAGAGCAACGGCTGTGAAAAGAGCGCTGCAGCAGGAAACGAGAAGAATCGCTGCCAAAATGATGCTGAGCAGTTTTTTAGTGTGTTTCATAGTATGGTCCTCCGTAAAAATAGTGTTGTTATAATCAATTTTACTTTATAAAAAAAGTTAAAACAGCATTGCGATACAATATTAACATTTATTTCATATTTTTTCAAGTGCAATATGCTTTTTTATATAATTTCTTATTAATTTTTAATAAACCTGCAGAGAAGCTGAGAAAAATACGTTAAACATAAGATATTTTTAAAATAACAGAAGAAAACAAAACAGCAGAAATTAAACCCGCCATAGGACGGGTTCGGTTTTTTATATTAAGCTTCAGCTGCCGAAAGAAAAGCTTTTATTATATCCTCAAGATACTGCAGCTTTTCCTGTGGACAACGGCTGAGCATTGAGGTGAGACGTGAAACCTCTTCATTATCGTCCTGTGTACCGAAAAGTATATAATCCGCTGACAGATTCAGCACAGTGGCTATACGGCATAGTGTAGCGACAGACATACCCTTTACGCCTAACTCAATATCGGAGCAGAATTTAGGCGTAACATCAATCTTTTCTGCCAGACTCTCTCGGGTGTAGCCCAGACGTTCTCTTTGTTTGCGGATTCGTTTTCCGATTTCAAGCCAATCCATTTGCACACCTTCTTTTTTCTGTATTATGTACAGTTTAACCCATAAAGTTGTGGTTTAAAATAAACTTTCAGGGTTGACAGTGCATAACTTATAGGGTATAATCATATAAACTTTCAGCTGATGTCGAATTTTGTCTGAAAGGATTTTAAAAGAAAAGAGGAAATGATATGTCATTTTGTCAAAATTGCGGCAATCAGTTAGCAGAGGGAACGAAATTCTGTCAGACCTGCGGAAAACCTGTCGGCAGTGCTGCTGTTCAGCCTGCGGCGCAGCAGGTTAATTCGAACTTGCAGCAAAGAGGAAGGGTCCATTGCCCTAACTGCAAATCCTGCAATCTCACCGTTACCACCGAATCGAGTGTCAGCGGAGGAATAACAACCCATCACGGCGGTGTTTCCGCTACACGTATGAGCAGCACTCACCGTAACTATTGGATATGCTCCGACTGCGGCACTAAATTCCGCAATATTCAGAGTCTTGAGGAGGAGATTGCGAAAAGCAAGAAATCCCGCACCACTCTTTTTGTAACAGGTGCAATTCTTCTGGTTCTCTTCCTTGCTGTTCTCATCAATAACGCGGCAGGCTTTTTTGCAATTCCCTATCTGATTGGTATGGGTATTGCCACACTGGTCTGCCTTATAGGAGGCTTATCTGCCACAAAAAGCATAAAAAACTGTTTAACGGAGCTTGAATATCTTAAAGTGAACTGTTTTAACTGATAACATAAAAGCAAGGAGCATCACTTCGGTGAAAAGCTCCTCGCTTTTTTATTTGTATGCAATAATTATTGTGGTGTTTTCCGTTCTGAAAAACTTTTTAAGAGATTCAGCCCCTTTCCCTGATAATCTTTTCCAATATTCCCTTGTCGGCAGGGCAGAAGTTATATTGAGGAATCTCCGAAGGGGTAATCCAGCGGATATCGTTATGCTCGAGCATTTGGGGTGTACCTTCAGCAATTTCCGCATTGAAAAGAGTCAGGTGTACCGTTATATCAGGGTACTCGTGATCTACCTCAGTAAAAACATCGCCTACAGAAACCGTTACATTAAGCTCTTCACGGCATTCTCTTATAAGAGCCTCGGGCAGAGACTCACCTTTTTCAACCTTACCGCCGACGAATTCCCATTCAAGTGCTCTTGTTTTGTGCTTTGGTCTCTGACAAATCATAAACCTGTTGTTATCCCATATAAGAGCGGCTACAACCTGTGTCATATTTTTCACCTCCCTTTCATTTTAACACGGTTAACACTTAGATACAATTATTTTACCGAAAATTTTCTTAACTCCGTTGATATTGTTAAAGGTTAAGCTTTATAAATTGAATGAAATATTTTATGTGATTGGTGCAGGAACTCTTTTTTTGTCAAACCGTAGATATCTTTATTATGTTATGATATACTGAAAGCATCAAACCGAAAAGGGGAACAGATATGGAAAAATTCAGATGGGCTTATATAGGAAGCGGCAATATTGCCCACTCAACGGCAAGAGATATTACTAAGGGAGAACACAGCATAGTTTCCGTTTACAGCAGAAATTTTGAAAAAGCCAAGGATTTTGCCCGAAAGTACGGTGCAGAGGCCTTCGAGGATTTTGAAAGCGCAGTCAACCGTGATGATGTTGACGGAGTTTACATTGCAACGCCGCATACAGCCCATGTTGATTATGCAGTCAGAGCTATGAAAATGGGTAAGCCTGTGCTTTGTGAAAAGCCCGTGGGTGTTTCCGCGGAAGATGTTAATATACTCATTGAAACAGCAAGACAGACGAACACCTATTTCTGCGAAGCTATGTGGACATGGTTTTCCGATGTTGCGCTTACAGTTAAAAAATGGGTAAGTGACGGAGAAATCGGAGAGATAAGGGATGTTGTGATAAATTACTCCTTCCCGGGAATACTGATGCCCAAAACCTCACGGGTTCTCACACCTGAAACAGCGGGCGGAGCTCTTCTCGATGTGGGCATATACCCTATAACCTATTGCTATAATCTTTTCGGCGTACCCGACAGAATCCACTGCGAGGGAAAAATCCGAAACGGTATTGACATCGGCGAAAGGGTAATTCTTTATTATAAAGATTTCAAGTGTAAGCTTAATATATCTCTTTGCTGTGTTAAGGAAAACTGCACGGTAAAGGGTACAAAAGGAAAAATATCCTTGCCTGTTTTCTTTCATATGGCTTCGAAAGCTATCCTTTCAAACGAAAAGGGCAAGCAGGAGTTTAAGGGTAAAACAGATTACCTGACCGAGTTCACCGCCGTTGCCAAGGAAATAAAAGAGGGCAAGCTTGAATCGGCATACATACCCTTCAGGTCAACAGAGGAGTGTATGAAAATAATGGATGAATGCAGAAGACAGATGAAGCTTGTCTATCCCTTTGAAAAGAAATAAAATTTGCATAATGACTCTTTTTTGCGAATATAAATAAAGCGAAAGTGAGCAAGAAGGAGTTGTTTTAAATGGGTTCAGAAATAAAAAAAGAGGTACTGTCCTGCTGTGAAGAAAAAGAAAAAATCAAATGTGAAAAGGTTATAGAAACTGAGCTGAATTTACCCGATTACTGCACTGATATCAAGCGGATTTTAAAATGCACTCTCACTCCCGGAATACACTCGGTAAGCACCACGGGCGACAGAGTAAACATAAAGGGTACTGCGGTTATCAGACTTATTTATGCAGGTGAAAAGGAAAAGATAGACTGCTGTGAAAAGACTGTGGATTTATCCCTCAGCGGACAGCTCAAGCAAGCAGACGGCAAGGCTGTTACAATTGCCGATGCCTTGACGGATTATGTCAACTGCAGGGCAGTGAGCCAACGGAAGATAAGTGTTAACGGCAGTGTCAGCGTGATTTGCAGAGTGCTCGGTGAAAGAAAAACAGAAATCCCCTGTGAAGCAGACAGCGCAATACAGACGAAAAAAGAAAAGCAGACACAGGAAACTCTGGTGTGTCAGGGTGAAAAGACCTTTGATCTGAGCGAAACCGTAGCTCTGGATAAAGGCAAGGCATCAATAGGAAAAATACTGCGTCAGTATGCCCACATAAATATAGAAAGCCAAAAGGCGGTTGATGATAAGCTTCTTATAAAGGGCGAAATGGTGGTCAAGGCGGTATACTGTCCGCCTGAAACCGAAAATAAGCTTGAGAGCCTTATCCACACGATGCCTGTAAGTCAGATTATAGATATTGAGGGGATGGACGACAGATGTGATATAAGAACCGATTGCAGAGTCAGTCAGCTCTTGCTTTGTGTCAAGTCCGATTCTTCGGAAGCCGGCAGACTGCTTGAAATAGCTGCAAGGGTAAGCTGTCATATCACCGCCTGCAAGGTTAAGGAATATGAATACATCAGCGATTGCTACTGCACCGAAAACAGACATATTGCCGAATTCGCCGCAAGAGAGGTGCCCGTACCCGTGTATTCGGCGGAGAAGCTTCTTAACCTCAAGGAAAATACGGAAATCGCCTCTGCCAAGGAAATATGCGATGTGTGGATAGGTGAAAGTACTGCATATATGAGCGGCAGTGAGGATAAGGCACAGGGGAAAATCGGACTTACGGTTTGTTTCCTCTATCTTGATGAAAAGGGCGCTCCCGCCTATAAAGAAAAGGAGCTGGAGTTTCAGAGTGACATAGCTCTCAAAGAAAATTACGGGGAGCTTAAATGTGATTTTTCTGTTGAGTCGAGAGAGGTAAAAGCGTATCTTGAAAAGGATGGTGCAGTGGAGGTCTCGGCTGATGTGATGGCAAAAATCAGAATATACAGCCTGTGGCAGACGGAATACGTCTGCGATATAAAGGAAAACGGCGACGGCTCACAGATCACGGATAAGCCCGCGCTGACACTTTACTATTCACAAAAGGGCGAAAAGATATGGGATATAGCCAAGAAGTATTCCACAACGGTCAGCGCTGTCAAGGAAGAAAACGGCATAGAGGGTGATGCGGTACCTAAAGATAAAATGCTGCTCATTCCCTGCGTATAAAAAAGAGAAGGGTGAAGGATTGAATTCCTGCACCCTTAAATTAATGATTTAATTAAAAGCCGTATTGTGTTATAATGTATACACTGAAGACTGCCTGCAATATAATTATCAGCGGCAAGCCAAGCATAAAACGCTTGTGAAGAGTTTTATGCCTTATGGTTTTCATTGTGATATATTCAGCCAAAGCTCCTCCGAAAGCGGCGAGCATAAAAAGGGTTGCTTCGGGGATTCTGCGCTTTCTCTTTTTTGCGTAAAGCTTATCAAGATAAGTCACAATGGCGGTTATCAGGCTGATAAAAAAGAAATATAATAAAAAATATCTCATTTGCCCTTTACCAATAAAGACAGGTCCTCTTTGGTGATAGTGACAAAGGTGCCTGCATTCTTTTCCTTGAGATAGTTTTTGTTAAGCGAAAAGACTGCCGCACAGCGGGGACACACTGCAATGGCGATGTTTTTATCATCCTTTACAATTTTTGCCGCAGTGGATTTATCCTCAGTGGAAAAAAGGCGCATAGCCACATTAATGCCGCATACGGGGCAATTAACGGGAGAAGAAGTGCCCTCGTCGGTTGTTGAAATTTTATTTATTGTTTTGATAGCCATAAAACTTCCTCCAATAAAACTTACTGATAACATTTTAGATTGTTTTTTCTCTCTTGTCAAGAGGGGAAAGAAAGGGGTCACTATGTCAAAAAAGCTTATAGCTCTTGCTTTTGTTATGCTTTTCATTTTTTCGGCTTGTCATAAGGAAAAGGGAGCTGAACCCGCAACGGAAAACACAACACAGGCCGTTACGCAGCCGCAGGTCGGCGACGGTAGCCTTGATTTCAGGGGAGTCTGGATTTCCTATATCGAAATAACGGAAAAATGTGAAAGTGAAGAAGCTTTCACCGGATATATGAAGGATATGTTTGATAATTTCAGCTGTCTCGGCATTACGGATGTATTTTTTCATGTTCGCCCCTTTGCCGATGCGGTTTATCCCTCCGAGATTTTTCCGTCAAGTGTTGCAGTGTGCGAAAATCAGGGCGATGAGCTGAAATGTGACTATCTTGAAATTGCCCTGAATACTGCAAAGGAGTATGATATGAATCTGCATGCATGGATTAATCCCTACCGTGCTTCAAAGGACGGAAATATAAACAGCCTTTCTGAGGAAAATCAGGCGAGAATCTGGTATGAAGAGGGAGCCGGCAATACTGTTTCTTTGATAGACGGAAGGTTTTATTTCAACCCTGCCTGTGAGAAACCCCGGGAATTGATTGTTGAGGGTGTAAAAGAGCTTATGGAAAATTATCCCGAGCTTGCAGGTATACACATAGACGACTATTTTTATCCTGAAAACTGCGGCGATTTTGACGCAGGGGAATATGAGCAGTATGTTCTCGGCGGCGGAGAGCTTTCCCTTGCTCAATGGAGGCAGGACAATGTCAGCAGTCTTGTCAGGGAGCTTTACGGTACCGTTAAAAGCTATGGCGAAAACAAGCTTTTCACAGTAAGTCCCACAGGAAAGCTTGATACCTGTAAAAATAAGCTTTATGCCGATGTTGAGCTGTGGTGTGAAGGTGAGGGATACTGTGATATAATTCTGCCCCAGATATATTTCGGCTTTGACAATGAAAGCGAGCCCTTTGCCGAGTGCCTTGATTCGTGGGTGGAATTGTGCAGGAATTCCCCTGTTAAGCTTGTGCCTGCTCTTGCTCTTTATAAATGCGGCAAGGAAGATATATATGCAGGTGAAAGGGGCAAAAATGAGTGGACAAAAAACAATGATGTGATCAGCAGGCAGGTCGAATATATCAGAGAGCATAAGCTTTCCGGTTTCGGTCTTTACAGCGGCTCATATGTAAATTTTTCGGAAAATATTTATGAAAAAGAGCTTGATAATTTAACGAGTGTGTTATAATATACTCCTATGAAATTAAGAAAGAGTTATGATATGAAAAAATTAAGAAGTATAATTATTGCAGTTTCGGTGCTCGTTATAATATGTGTTGCGGCGGCAATAGGCGTTTACTATTCCTCCGGTAACGGTCGGGAAATAACAACCGACATTTCAAATCAGGTTGTAATGGATGAATATCTGATTGAGACAACAAATGAGATTTCTCCCGAAAGAATAAACTCAGTGTGGATAAAAGACGGAACAGACGGACTGTTTACCGCCGAGGATGAGGACTTTCAAAGAAGCCTTGCGGTTATAAAGCAGTCAATTTTTGATGAGGTCTATGTTTTTGTTCCTTTTTCAGGTGAAGACAGCGGGGAGGAGAGCCTTGCAAGGCTTGATTTTGCTCTTTCCTCAGTGCAGGAGCTGAATATAAAAGCTTATGCAGCCTTTGACATTGCTCTCGAAGAAGCAAAAATTGCCGAATACGGCAAAAACGCCGACGGAATAATCCTTATGGGTGCCGAAGGCTTAACTGCAGAAGAGATCAACCTTAAAGCCTCTGAGGTAAAAAGGCTCAGCGAAAACAAAAGCATAATTATATGCTTAAGCCTTGATTTTAAAGAGCTTGATAAGCTGGAAAATGCTTATATTGATGCAGTTCAGTTCACTCTCTCGAATAAACAGGACAGCGAGAAGCTTCAGAGTATATCAGATGAGCTTGAGATTATATGCTGCCTTGATATTTCTGCTGTTGACGGAAAGAATGTTATGGCGGTTGAGCCGCTGGAGGCTCTTTATGCCTTAAAAGACGAAAAAAGAGTCAGCCGGGTTTCCTTCGACAGCCTCAAAAGCACGAGAACAAATTTCCATAACTGCTTCGGGGCGGTTAAAACCTATATAACCTCAGGTATTGCGCCCGAGGTTGCGTTCAGGGAGGTTGCCGTTCTGGGTTATGACGGCAATAAGGTCACTGCTCCCGGCTACACGGCTCAGATCAATATTTACGGCTCATATCTTTTCCCGTTTTTTGTTGACGGAAAGAATATCGGCTCATCGGCTAACGGAAACATCAGTGCTACGGTTGACCTGATGCCGGGAGAAAACACGTTTACCGTTTCACAAAACAGCAGCAAGCTTGAATATCAAATCGAGAGCAGCTGTGAGGGTGATATTGTAACATATATTGTGCCGAATGAGGATATCTATGTTTTACCCTCGGAAAGCTTCAACGTTGTGGTTATCGCTCACTGTAATGCAGAAATTTATATCAGAATAGGCAAGGATGAAATCAAGGCAGAGTGTGAAAGCAGCGCAACGGGCTTCACCGCTTTCTCGGCAGCTGTTACCGCTCCCAAGAGCGAGGAGGAGATTAAATCCTTAGGCTCAATGAGTGTTGTTGCTGTTTTCGGTGAAAAAGCAGTACAGCTTGAGGGTGCAAAAATCTTTCTTGCGGGTTCAGCCGATGAAAGTACTGCTCAGAGCACGACTCTTGAGGCGGGTAATTATATTCCCACGGTTTCTACTCAAGCGCCGACGCAGAACAATCCTTCTCCGGGTCAGAATATAACCTATACGGGCAACCTGATGTGTGTTGTTAAGGAGCCCTATGCCGATACGAAGTTCATTTCCTCTGACGATAACTATTCGCCATCCTGTTCACCGCTGGTCGGCGGAACTATGGATTATGTTATTGCCGAAAGCACAGGCTATAACAGTGACGAGGATACAACGGAATACTATTACGATCTTGCTTCGGGAATGAGAGTTAAGAGGGATATGGTTGACCTTGTTAGCGTAACGGGGCTTAACGATAATTCCATCGAGGTGCTTTCGGTCACAGACGGTCTCGGTAAGCTTCAGATAACGCTGAAAACCGATTGGAAGGTGCCCTATAACATTGATTATCCGGGTCAGAATTATTACTATTCATACAACAAATATTTCAATGTAACTTCCTTTAATGCAAGCATGGTACGAATGACCTTTTATCACACCGCATCCGTAAAGGGAAATGTTGATATGAAAGGCGAAAGCGTACTTTCGTCTGCCGGCTGGAGCACATCGCCATCAAACAAAACCGCAACACTCACCCTCAATCTTAAAAATCCGGGTGAATACTACGGCTCCTCACTTGAATACGATGCCAACGGAAATATGGTTATCACAATAAACCGAAAGCCGGAGGCTTCTCAGGGCTATGTTGTGCTTCTTGACCCGGGTCACGGCGGAGCAGAGCCCGGTGCGGTGGGGCTTGATTCTGCAGTTCAGGAAAGATATATCAACCTTGCTTTTGCTTATCAGGTAAAGGCTGAGCTTGAAAAGAAGGGCGTTACCGTTTATATGACAAGAACAGGTAACGACAAAAACACAGATACCCTTTCTCTTGAGCAGAGAAAGGAAATTACACGAAAGATCAAGCCCGATTTATATGTAAGTATCCACTGTAACGGCTCTTACAATTCGGAAAGCATAGGTACCTCGACCTATTACTATGAGCCCTTCTCATATAACCTTGCAAAGAATATCTATAATGAGCTGCTGAGTGTGCATAAGAATTACCTTTATGCAGGCAGACAGGAGCTTTATTCACAGCTTGCCGACAATGTTCAGTTCTATCCCTTCAGCGTAACGAGAATAGAGGACTGTCCCAGCACCCTCATCGAGGTGGGATATCTTACCAATGACGCCGAGTGTGCTATGCTCGCTCAGCCTGAAAATCAGGAGCGTTTCGGTAAGGCAATAGCTGACGGCATATATAAAACCCTTACAAGCTGAAAACTATTTGCCACAGAACCAGAGAAATTACCCCTGAAAGCCCTGTCGCAGACGAAAAAATTACTGTGACGGGGTTCAGCGGGATTGACACTGCCGTAACCGTACTCAGAAGGTTAACGGCTAAAAGTCCGCCTGTGCCCGAAGCAAGGGATAGAAAAAAAGAAGCGAAAAACCTTCCGCTTTTCTTATAAAGGAAAAGGCATATCAAAACCAAGAAGATGCCTGTTATAACTAAAAAAATATCCGTATAATCCATATAGAACACCCTTTAAAACCGTTTATATAATCTTATTCGGCAAGAGGGAAAATAAGAAGCAAAGGAGAAAAATATTATGAAAATTTTAAAGCTTACCCCCGCAATCAAGGACTATATCTGGGGCGGTACAAGACTTTCAAAGGAATTTGATATGATTTCTTTCACCGACAGACAGGCTGAGGCATGGGTGCTTTCCTGCCACAGTGCAG
>JAZSPQ010000079.1:0-10543 GCA_045537485.1 Acutalibacteraceae bacterium
CTGAGAGGTAGTGACACCCCATTTGAAGCTACCCTCGTCGGGCTCAAGCTCGCCCATAAGGATTTTAAAAAAGGTAGTTTTCGCAACGGCATCGGTACCTACAAAGGCAACCTTTTCGTTGGGTCTTATTGTGAAGCTGACGTTATCAAGCACCTTTCTGTCGCCGATAGTTTTTGAAAGGCCCTCAACAACAAGCATATCGTTACCGATTTCTCTGTCGGGCTTAAACTCAACAAAGGGGAAGCGTCTTGAGGAAACGGGCATATCCTCGAGCACGAGATTATCGAGAAGCTTTTTGCGGCTTGTTGCCTGCTTTGATTTTGATGCGTTGGCACTGAAGCGGGCGATAAATTCCTGAAGCTCCTTCATTTTTGCTTCGGTCTTCTTATTCTGCTCACGCATCTGACGTTGAGCCATCTGCGTGTATTCGTACCAGAAATCGTAGTTACCTACATACATTGTGATTTTACCGAAGTCGCAGTCTGCAATATGGGTACAGACCTTATTGAGGAAATGTCTGTCGTGGCTGACAACGATAACGGTGTTTTCAAAATTCATAAGGAATTCTTCAAGCCAGGCTATAGCCGCAACATCAAGGTGGTTAGTCGGCTCGTCAAGAAGAAGTATGTCGGGATTTCCGAAAAGAGCCTGAGCAAGAAGCACCTTGACCTTCTGCTCACCTGTAAGCTCGCTCATAAGGCTGTAGTGGAATTCGTTGTGTATACCGAGGGCATTAAGCAGAATTTCCGCATCGCTTTCTGCGCTCCAGCCGTCCATTTCGGCAAACTCCTCCTCAAGCTCACTGATTCTGATACCGTCCTCCTCGGTAAACTCCTCCTTGGAGTAAAGCTCCTCCTTGGCATCCATAATCTCAATAAGCTTGGGGTTACCCATAAGCACCGTACGGATAACGTCATACTGATCATAGGCATAGTGGTCCTGCTTTAAAACCGAAAGTCTTTCGCCCGGGGTAATGGAAACATAGCCCTTATTCGGCTCGATTTCACCTGAAAGTATTTTAAGAAAGGTACTCTTACCTGCTCCGTTTGCACCGATAAGACCGTAGCAGTTTCCCTTGGTAAAGTTTATGGAAACACTTTTGAAAAGCTCTCTGCCGCCGTACTGCAGAGTAACGTTGTTGGTGCTTATCATTAAATCACTTCCTTTTTTAGTCTAACTATATTATTATACCATATTTTAGAAAGAATAGCAATAAAAAATCAAAAGCAATAGTCTTAAGACAGCGCTTATTGCCTCAAGCGGATATTTTCGAAGCTAAGCGACCTTCACTTTGCACTAAAAAAAGCACCTTACGGTGCTTTTTTTACTATCTGACGTACATCCTTACCGCAGAAGGCGAGTGGGTAATAATATCCGAGGATTCTTGATGCGGTGCGTTGAGTATATTTTTCCTCAAGCTCCTTCGCAGTACAGTTTGTGCTGATTATTGTGGGCAGATTTGCAAGAATTCTGCTGTTGATTATGTTGTAAAGCTCTGCCTTGGTGAACTGGGTAACAAATTCACAGCCAAGGTCGTCTATGATGAGAAGATCGCTTCTGAGAAGGTCCTCTCTTATGCTTTCACCTGAGGTATCTCTGCCGAAGTGCTCGTCCTCGAGCTTATTCATAATGTTGTGGGCGCTGTCGTAATAAACACTGCAGCCCCTGTCGATAACCTCACCCGCAATGGCAAGAGACAGGTGCGTTTTGCCCAGACCCGTTGAGCCGAGCATAATAATGCTGGGACTTTTGGTTGAAAAATCTGCCGCATAGCTCTTGCAGAATGAAAGCACATTCACCATATGCTCCCTCTGATTTACGCCGAGAATCTTATCCGCAGCATCGGGATAGTTGTTCACATTGAAGCCGTTAAAGGTGTATTTGCTTAAGGAAGCTCTTTGCTCAAGATCCTTGCGTGCGGTTTGCTGAATCAGATCCATATAGCAGGGACAGTAGCGGCCGTTGTGAGTACCCGTATCCTTACATACAGGGCAGCTATAGGGAGTGTCAAGATAGTTTTCGCTGAAGCCCGCCTGCCTTAAAAGCTCTGCTTTTCTTTTCTGTGCCTCAAGACTTTTGACGGAAAGCTTTTTAACAAAGGTTTCTGCATCGGCACCCAGACCTATTGCCTTGATTACCTCTGCACCGTAGGAAGCGATTTCTCTTTCGAGAGTGAGAATTTCAGGGCATTTGAGTATAGCCTGACTGTGGCGCATTTCCTGTTGCCTTTCAGCCTCGAGACGGCGCTCGTTCATAATTTCCTTTGCGGTGATATACACACTTTTCTTAAAAGCCACTGCTGCACCTTCTTTCCTGTCAGTTATTCTCGGATTTCTTATATTTAATGTTCACAGCCTCTTTCATAAACAGATCAATGTCATAGGAGGCTTCGTTTTCTTCTTTTTCCGAGGCTTTTTTGCGGCCTCTTGTCTTTTTAGCCGAGGATTCCTTGGTTTTCTTCCAGTTTTCCTCGTGCTTTTTTATATCGGCGGGAGTCCTGACACCTGCCGAAGCCCAGTTGCGGATAATCGTATCCATATATTTCATATTCATTTTGCCTGTGTTATCGATGGATTCCTCATAGGCATAGTATATCATTTCTGCACTGTAGCCGAGCTCACGGGTCCAGCCTGTAAGAAAACGGCGTTGCTTTTCCGTGGGGTGACGGTTTGTTATTTCTGTCATTGTGCGAAGCTTTTCCCAGGTTTCGTCAACTACGGTATGCTCCTCAAGATACTGATTGACACCCTCTATGGTATCAATTCCAAGCTCGGACCAACGCTTCGCAAGGGAGGTTATATGCTTCATACCGTCCTTCTTTTTTGAAACGCAGTATTCTATAGCCATAATGATAATTTCAAGGGGCAGACCGTAGCCGTCATGAAGCATAAGAAGTGTGGACTGACCCTCGTAGCCAAAGGGCTTACCGAGAGAGACCTGAGCCTGCTGAAAGAAAAGAGCAAGCTCCTGAGAGTCCTTAAGTCTTGCAGAGACCTCTTCGTGGCTGGGCTTTGAGATATATATTTCAGGCAGTACCTTTTCAGGCTCTGCAGGTGCTTCAGCCGTTGCTTCGGGTGTCTTTTGCAGAGTTACCCGAGAGGTAAGAGAGGGTTCCTCGTTTTCTTTTAACACAAGACCTCTTTCAAGCCAGAAAACCATAGCGTCCTGCACATCTTCCTTATCAAGACAGAGTGCATCTGCTATTTCCTCGGTAGTAACCTGACGGAGATTCCCATAGCGAAGCAGATACAGCAGAGCTTTCAGCTGTACCACACTTGCAAGGCGTATATTTTCGTCAACAAGACTGTTCGGAACGGCGAAAATGCCGTTGAAGGATAAGGGGTTGATTTTGAAATTCATTGGATCTCCGGAATTCGGAATTCGGAATTCGGAATTCGGAATTGCGGGCAGAATGTGATAAAAATCTGCCGTATATTCCGCCGAATTTGCGTTATTCCGTGTATTTATAAAGATTCTATTTTAACTGCATAGGTTATTCGGCTTATGCAAAGCGAAATATCTGTCTTGTGGCAAACACGCTTTCAGGGCGGGCAGAATTCTTCTTTTTGCTGACTGTCCGTCGCAATTCCGAATTCATAATTCTGCATTCCGCATTTACTTAGTACTTACCTAAATATTTATCGATTTCCCACTGGGAAACACGGGTGGTGTATTCGTTCCATTCCTCACGCTTCGCTTCAACATACTTTGCGTGTACGTGCTCGCCCACAGCCTGCTTTGCGAAGTTGCTGTCTCTGAATTCCCTGAAGGCTTCACGCAGATTTTTGGGAAGGGAGTGGATATCTGCCGCCTTTCTCTCTGCGGGAGTGAGGTCGAAGATGTTTGAATCCTTCGGAGGGGGAGGATTCATAGCCTTTTCAACGCCGTCAAGACCTGCCTGCAGAACTGCTGCCATGGCAAGATAGGGATTAGCTGACGGGTCAGGGTTACGAAGCTCAATTCGTGTTCCCGAGCCTCTTGCGGTGGGAATACGGATAAGAGGGCTTCTGTTTTTTGCGCTCCAGGCGATATAAACGGGAGCCTCATAGCCGGGCACTAATCTTTTATATGAGTTAACGAGGGGATTTGTCAGAACGGTAATTGCCTTGATGTGGTGCATAACACCGGCAACGAAGTTGTAAGCAGTCTTTGAAAGACCTGCAGGGTCGGTTTCGTCGCAGAATACATTTTTGCCGTCCTTGAAAAGTGACAGATTGATATGCATACCGCTGCCGCATTCGCCGTAAATTGGCTTGGGCATAAAGGTTGCGTGAAGGTTATGCTTGTTTGCAATATTCTTTACGACATACTTAAAGGTCATAACGTTATCGGCAGTACGGAGAACCTCGTCGTATTTGAAGTCAATCTCGTGCTGTGCGATAGCGTTTTCGTGATGTGATGCCTCAATTTCAAAGCCCATCTTTTCAAGGCACAGACAGATATCACGGCGGCATACCTCACCTCTGTCCACTGAGCCGAGGTCAAAATAACCGCCCTTATCAAAGGTGTTGGTTGTAGCCTTTCCGTTCTGGTCAAGATGGAAAAGGAAAAATTCACATTCGGGGCCCACGAAGCACTTGAAGCCCATATCGGCAGCCTTTTTTATTGCACGACGGAGCACATATCTGGGGTCGCCCTCAAAGGGAGTGCCGTCGGAATGATAAACATCACAGATAAGTCTGGCGGTTTTGCCCTCGTCACTGTCCCAGGGGAGAATAACAAAGGAATCAAGGTCGGGATGAAGGCACATATCGCTTTCTTCTATTCTTACAAAGCCGTCAATGGATGAGCCGTCAAACATACAGCGGTTATCCAGAGCCTTGCTGAGCTGACTTGTGGTGATAATGACGCTTTTGAGCATACCGAGAATATCGGTAAACTGCATACAGATAAAGTTCACCTTTTCTTCTTCCACGATGCGGATAATATCCTCTTTAGTATATCTTGCCATTTTTCCTGCTCCTTTCTTGATAGGAAGAAAATATAAATTATCAATTTAATATATCATTTATGCGTTTGTTTGTCAATAATCAAAAAGGCAATATAAAGGGGTATAAAATGTAAAAAATACACCAGACTGTCGATAAAGCCACAAAAGCAACAATGCCTTATCTACAGAAAAGGAGATATTGTAGATTTTGATTATCCAAAGACTAAAAATGGTTGGGACATCGAATCCCAACCATTTTTGGCATTGTTTTGCCCTTTTTTCACCCTCTCGGAGTACCCTCGTACGCCTTCGGGGTGAAGAAAAGGGCATTTTGTAACTTTCTCAACAGCCTGACAGCTTGTCGAAAACTACTTTTTCGACAAGCTGAATACACTTTTCTCTTTTGTGCTTTACTTATTTGACTTATTGTGATATTATAGCATTAACTAAGCATTTTTACCGCATAAAAAGAGACAATATATATGCGACAGAATATAATTAAAAAAACAGAGGAATCGTTTATGAATAAGAAAAATAAAAACAGATATATCAATGAAAAGCTTATTCTGTATCTTTCAAAGCTTTTTATAGCCCTTGTTTTTTCAGGAGCTCTTTATCTGATGTGGACAGAATATTACAACCCATTTATCCCAAAGCCCTTCTATAAATACGGTAACTATCTTTTATTTGCTCTCTTTATGGGCATTTATATTGCTTTCGTCAAGGTTTACGGCGGCTTTATGGTGGGCACGGCACAGGTTCACGATCTTATCTTCTCGCAGATTATTGCCATAGGCTTTTTGCAG
The DNA here is from genome assembly GCA_045537485.1 of Acutalibacteraceae bacterium. Taxonomy (GTDB): domain Bacteria; phylum Bacillota; class Clostridia; order Oscillospirales; family Acutalibacteraceae; genus UBA6857. The sequence continues at coordinate 5,737 of JAZSPQ010000079.1, forward strand.
GGCTTTTCATACATTATTTTTTCCCTTCTCAGCTACGAAATGGTTTCGGTTCTGCCCTTCATAATAATGTTTATCCTGTTTTCAGGCTTTGCATCCCTGTGGGCGTTGGTTATTGACGCAATTTATTTTAAGCTTCACGCCCCTAAAAAAACCGTGGTTGTTTTTGAAAATATCGACTCCTATCTTTCTCTTAAGGGCATCAGAAGTATGGATAAGCGTTTCACCGTTGTGCGCACCCTCAATTCGGGCAAGACCTCACTTGCCGAGCTTTTTGAGATAATGAGAGCCGTTGATGCTGTTTTTCTCTGCGGTGTACCCTCCGATTACCGTAATGAGGTTGTAAAGTTTTGCATTGCAAACAATAAGGTTGCTTATGTCAAGCCGAAAATTTCGGATACCATCATCCGCGGCGGAAGAACAATCCAGCTTATGAATGTGCCCGTTTATCGCTGCAAGAGGAGTGACACAAGTCTCATCTACCAGACCGTAAAGAGATTTTTTGATATATTCCTTTCACTTATTGCCATTATCATTTCATCACCCTTTATGCTTGTTACTGCCGTTGCAATCAAGGCATACGACAGAGGTCCGGTTTTCTATAAGCAGGTACGTCTGACAACAAACGGCAAAAAATTTGAGATTATCAAGTTCAGAAGCATGGTGCAGAATGCGGAAAAGGACGGTGTTGCCCGTCTTGCAGGTGACAGTGACGACAGAATTACTCCCGTGGGCAAGGTTATACGAAAGCTCCGTCTTGATGAGCTTCCCCAGCTTTTCAACATCCTTTCCGGCGATATGTCCTTTGTAGGTCCCAGACCCGAAAGACCTGAAATTGCCGCCGAGTACGAAAGGGATATGCCCGAGTTTGCCCTTCGTCTGCAGGTTAAGGCAGGTCTTACGGGCTACGCTCAGGTTTACGGAAAGTATAATACACCGCCCTATGACAAGGTACAGATGGATCTTATGTATATTGCCCATCAGAATCTGCTTGAGGATATCAAGCTTATGCTTATGACCTTTAAAATTCTTTTCGTACCCTCAAGCACTGAGGGAGTCAAGGGAAATCAGAAAACAGCAAAAAGAGAATCGGGAAAGAAATAATCAGGGAGGCACACTATGAGGCGGCCTTTTATTACCGATCCGAATCCGGATCCGGAATATCAGAGAAATTTTTATTTTCATCTTCAGGAATATCTCAGAGTAAGAGAAGAGGACAGAAGGATTATCAAAAAGCTCGGAACCTGTATGGGTTCCTCCGTTCTGATGTATATTCTCATACAGAATGTGCTTTCGTTTTTTATCCCTCTTTTCGGTCTGAGCCAATACTATTTATCAAGTGAGCTTTTCAGAAGAGGAATCGAAATTCTGTTTGTTATTCTCAGTATGATTCCTGCCTTTATGCTTTTCGGCAAAAGAATGAAAAAGCTCAGCGGCGTGAAGGAGCCCGTAAATCTCAATAAGCCCAAAAGTGCTCTGCTTACCGTTCTTGCCTTTTTTGCAGGTATGGCTGTTTGTATGGCGGCAAACTTTGTAACATCTTTTTTCAGTATGTTTATGGCGGGTCTCGGCTTTGAGCTTTCCTCACCGGGCAGCTCGCTGCCTCAGGGGGCTTTGGGTATAACCTCAACGGTTGTGCAGGTTGTTATTGTTGCCGCAGTGGTTGAGGAAATATGCCTTCGAGGCTACGTGATGGGCAACCTGAGAAGATACGGTGACGGCTTTGCAATCCTGCTTTCCTCGATTATGTTTGCCCTTATTCACGGCAATCTTATTCAGGCGCCCTTTGCCTTTATTGCAGGCCTGGGACTGGGCTATTTTTCCGTAAAGACAAATTCACTGTGGACAGGTATTCTCATTCACGCAGGGAATAATCTCTTTTCTGTTGTGCTTAGCTATATAGGCTTTTATATGGGCGATGAAGCTCTGACGGTGATTTACGGTAATGCAGTCGGCTTCTTTTTTGTGGCAGGTACCCTTTGCTTTATTGCCTTCATAATCCTCACAAAAAATGATCCCCTTAAGAAATCCGAATCCTCACTGCCTCTGGACGATAAGCTTCTTTCATTTGCTTCATCGCCTGCGGTGATAGCGGTTGCGGTGATAATGATTATAATAATTGCAAGATATATAACGCCCGTCGGGCAGGTAGGTTAATATGGACAGAGAATTTATGCTGTGCGCTCTGGAAGAGGCAAAAAAAGCCTTTCTCAAAGGTGAGGTTCCCGTGGGAGCCGTTATAGTTAAGGATAATAAAATAATCGCCCTGGGGCATAATAGAAGAGAAGAGACCCGTAATGCTCTTTCCCACGCAGAAACAGAGGCTATTGCCAAGGCCTGCGAGGTACTGGGCTCATGGCGCCTTGACGGCTGCAGCATATATGTTACTCTTGAGCCCTGCCCCATGTGTGCGGGAGCCATTCTCAATTCGAGAATCAAAGAGGTCTTTTTCGGTGCCTATGATGAGAAGTACGGCTGCTTCGGCTCGGCGATGAGTCTTGATTTACCCGGCGGCTTTCACAGGCCGAAAATAGTGGGCGGATATATGATTGACCGCTGTGAAGAGCTGCTGAGAGACTTCTTCCGGCAGTTGAGAGAATAAAACCAAAAAAAGTAAAATTTTTTCAAAAAAGGTATTGACAAATCGAAAAGGCTGTAATATAATATGCAAGCGTTGTGAAACGCCCTATATGTGGCGGTATAGCTCAGTTGGCTAGAGCATTCGGTTCATACCCGGAGTGTCGTAGGTTCGAGTCCCACTGCCGCTACCAATTTTAAAAGATAAAGAGTGTGTGATAACGTGTCCGCCTCTTTCATATATAAGGCCCGGTGGTCAAGCGGTTAAGACACCGCCCTTTCACGGCGGTAACACGGGTTCGAGTCCCGTCCGGGTCACCAAAAAAACAAAAGCACTGCAAAAGCAGTGCTTTTGTTTTTTTGGTGAACTAAGTGCGCCTTACGGCACGTGAAGTAATGCAGAGCATCGTGAAGTTGCTGACGCATTGAAGTGTCTGCGGACATAATCGCATCTGTATTTAATGACAGCTTTGGTGAACACGATGCCTCTGCTGTATTCTTACCCGTTGCGCAACAGATTAAAAATGAACTTTCAAATTGATTTTGGTATACTTTAAGGGTTTCCTGTATTAAAATGATCTCTTTTTCCAAAACTATTACCGAGGTGATATTATGGACGAAAAAGAAAAGAAGGATCCCTATAACTTTGAAGAAACGAGGAACGCTTTGCAAAAGCGGTTCAGAGTTATCTCGGCTAAGCGCAGAGAGTACAGACGTAAGCGAAAAAGAAAATGAATATCCGCCGCAAAAAAAGCAGGAAGTACGAAAAGCTGTACTTCCTGCTTAGCTGTTATATACACAGTCCGCCGTCAACGGCTATTATCTGCCCGGTTATAAATGAAGCTTCATCGTTGCAGAGGAATGCCGCAAGCCTTGCCACATCCTCAGGTGTGCCCACACGCATAAGGGGGGTGGCATCGACAATTTCATTCACGGCTTCTTCATCAAAGGTGGAGTTCATTTTTGTGTCAATATATCCGGGAGCGACGCAGTTTACATTTATGCCTGAAGGACCGACCTCTTTTGCAAGGGCTTTTGTAAAGCCAATAAGAGCTGACTTTGAGGCACTGTAATGCACCTCGCAGGAGGCACCGCTGATTCCCCACATAGAGGAAATATTGATAATCTTACCGTAGCGGTTGTTTATCATTGAAGGCAGAAGCTCCTTTGAGAGATTCATTGCGCTCATAAGGTTTATCTCGAAAAGGTTACGTACCTTTTTTTCGTCGGTATACTGAAAAAGCTCCTGATAAGCAACGCCTGCATTGTTTACGAGGATGTCGATTTTTCCGCAAAGTTGCAAAGCCTCTTTTGCAAGGGCATTCACTTCTTCGGGCTTTGAAAGGTCTGCCTTTAAGGGATAAGCACAGATTTTATATTCAGATTCGATTTCATTTTTTAAAGTGTAAGCGGATTTTTCATCGGAGTTATAGTGAAGAATCACATCACAGCCGATTTTTGCAAGCTCCCTTGCGATTGCGGCACCTATATCGCCGCTTGCACCAGTTATTAAAGCTGTTTTTTTCATAGAGCCTCCGGTAAATTCGGAATTCGGAATTCGGAATTCGGAATTACATCCGAACACAGAATTACATTTATCCGAAGAATTTTTTTCTTGTTTTTCTGTTGCCTTTTTACTGAAAGGTTATCCGACGCAATTTTGCATTTTGCTTGCCTGCCCTGAAAGGTAATTCTCCTATTAGGTAATTCCCTCTGTTAGAGGGAGTGTCACGAAGTGACGAGGTTATAATAGCACCGAAGGTGCAAACCTTAGCCTCGCCCTCCTTGAAAGGGAGGGTGGCGGCGAAGCCGTCGGGAGGGTTATGCTCATTTTGCATTTTGCACTTTGCATTCTTTTGCTCGCCGCAAGGGCGTGACTTTCTTGAGAACCCCTCAGTCAGGACTCCGTCCTGACAGCTTTTCCTCCGGAAACCGGCACCCTTTTGTCTGCTTCGCAGACATTTCCCCTAACAGGGGAATTACCTTTCAGGGGCGCCGAGAATCAAAAGAACTTTTCTGCTTGTTTTCTCGGCGGACTACATTTTTCCGTTTTTACAAGCCTCCACCCGCAATTCCGAATTCCGCATTCCGCATTCTCAAACTACTTTCCTACGCAGAACTGTGAGAATACCTCGTCCACAACGGCTTCCTTTGCCTTCTTGCCCGTAAGCTCGAGAAGAGACTCAATTGCAGAGTCGATGCAGACGTTTATTGCGTCCATTGTAACACCCAT
>JAZSPQ010000053.1:0-2990 GCA_045537485.1 Acutalibacteraceae bacterium
TTTTATATTTTTGCCGACTGCGGCAAAGGTTACATATTTCTCTTCATCAGTCCAACCGCCGTGAGTACCCTTGCCTTCTCCGTTATTAGTACCGCCGTGGTCTGCAATAACCATAAAGAGTGTATCGTCAAGTATGCCTGCACCTTTAACTGCAGAATAAACATTTCCGAGAAGCTTGTCAACCTCTTCTATTGCACTTATGTGCTTAGGCGTTCCGTAACCATTGCTGTGACCTGCACCGTCAACACTGTCAAAATGAACAAAAAGAAAATCAGGCTTCTTCTCATAAATATAATTACAGATAAGAGGCGTCATCTCCTTATCCTTTGCTGTTTTCTTCTCTACTCCAAGTCCTTTTTCAACGATACCCTTATTAATGGGATTCCAGTCACAGTAAGAGCCAAGTTCTGCTTTCGGGTATGCCTTTCTTATACGGCGAAAAACCGTAGGGTGCTTTGACCATACAGGATAAGGCAAAGTTGAAACTCTTTTGTTTGTCAGCTTATGCACCTCAGGTCCCACGCCGATAAGCATTGAGCCCCAGCACTCTGCACTTATGGTAGGTTTTGAAGAAAGAGCATAATATGTAATTGCTCCATCTTTAAATATTTCTTCAAAATTTGGTGTATCGGCATCTTTAAACCAACTGCCTGCACCGTCAACGCCTATAACTACTATATGCGAATACTTTCTCAACATTTATATTACTCTCTTTCTAAAAAACTGTAAGCCTCCCCGCAAAAGCAAGGAGACTTCACTTTTTTAGTTCCATTCCTTGTTCATTACAACAAATGTCATTCTTTCCTGGATGCTTTCGCCGCCGTGGTTAGTTCTGATGCCACCGTGGTCAGAAGTAATAATGATAAGCCAGTCTTCTGTTTCAAAGGTTTCTCTTGCTTTTATTGCTTCGAGAGTTTCAAAAGCACAGGCATCGGAATCTTTGAAAGCTTGCTGATATTCGGGATTATTGATAGTGAAGCCTTTACCGTGTCCTGTTGAATCAGTATGCTCGTAAATTACAAAAACAAAATCAGCACAATTCTCTTTTTTTACTTCCTCAAGTACAAATTGATGAGATGCTTCGTTGTTTTTGCATTTGTTGAAGCTTACACCGAGATTGTTTTCTTCACAATACTCTTTTTCAAGAAGATATGTAGCATTTCTTCTTGAAAAATGGCCTGCCCATTTTGTGATAAAAGAAGCACTGTCAATTACCTTTTCTTCAGTAAGAGTGGTCATAAGAGTCTTAGTATCCATACTCTTTGTAATATCATTGCCTGTAATTCCGTGCTTATCTGCCCATACTCCTGTAAGGATTGAACACCAACCGGGTGCGGTTGAAGTATCCTGAGTGTTAATTTCGGGATAATTTATACCGCCACAGTAAAGAAGATTAATTGAAGCACCGTCCTGAAGCAGTGCATTTACAGCGCTGTTTTCCTGCTGGGCTTGTGTGAGCACATCGGCACGGCAGCCGTCAAATCCGATAACAATAGCCTTCTTTTCGGTTTTACCTTCAGGTAATTCTGAACGGAAATGCTCATCAATAATACCGTAAAGGTCAGTCTGAGGATATGCTGTTTCAACAGTATTTTCGTATCCTACAGAAGCTACATTTTGTCTGTATAATTCCTCGGTATCATTTTTATCTTTGGAATACCTCTTCGTATAAAGACCTATTCCTGCACCTACAATACCGATAACAAGAACAACCGCTATAACAGCAGTTATAATCTTCTTTTTGTTTTTCATAATAATATCTCCTTTTTGTTTTACTTATATTCTTTTGCCTGAAAATTTCTAACTAATCTACATTTTCTACTATTTCAAGTTCCCTTTTTAAAATATCAGGTCTTCTTGTAGTAATATTATCAGGCCTGTAGGATATGATTTCGTGCATTTCCGTTTTTTTATCAACTGTCCATATGGACACAAGAAGGTCATTTTTCCGGAATAAGTGCACAAGTTCAAACGATGCATTATCCTTGTTAAAGTTTATACCAATCGCTCCTGCATCTTTAACCTTTTTAATAAGAGATTCAATATACTCTTCGTTCTTATTTTTCGCTTTATCAACATCAACATTAAGATAGTACACCACTTCGGGAGCATCTTTTCTTACAGTTTCAACAAATTCATCTTTTACACCCGTAAAGAAAATGCGGTCGAGTATATCCCACTTCTTTGCAATTTTTACTATCTCTTTTAATTTTGCAACACTTTTAAGGTCAACATTCACTTTAAGGCTCTCTATAGACTTGACAATCTTTGCCGCACAAATGAAGGTAATCTCGTCACCCTTCGGCTCATCATGTGATAAAACGGGTACGCCCTCTTTTGTAAAGTTCAAATCAAACTCTACTACATCCGCATACTCTGCACCCTTTTGTATGGACTCCAGCGTGTTATCTTCTGTACCCATACAGCCTGTATGTGCAGTAATAGTCATATACATCCTCTCGCTTTCATACTTAACTTAAAGAAAAACTTCTTATCATACACCTTGTTACTATTTGTTTAAGTTTAACACTTTCTTTCGTGGTTTTCAAATGCTCTGGTTAATATCTGTAATTTATTTGCACCTATCTGTTTAGGATTTATTTTTATGTTACAATATCCTCAATAACTACATCAATATCAATACAAGGCTTGGCAGACATTCCTTCGACAGAGGTGCTTCCGACATGTTCAATGCCGATGATTAAATCGCCAATTGCTTCTTCAATCTCACCCTTTATTTTTTCAAAAGCTGATTGCCATGCCACATCGTATGGCAGTACAACAACCTTTCTTGTTTTCATATAATTCACCTACAAATTCTTGTTTTCCTAACTGTTCTACCTATTGGAATTTATCGTTATAACTCAATATTGATTTCGTACTTATCGTCAATGAGTATATAGTTCACATTATGCTCTTGTGCAAGGGCTAACATTTCTAAATTGTCTGCTAACACACTCTCCATTGTGCACCATTCATCATCCAAACGA
>JAZSPQ010000061.1:0-50999 GCA_045537485.1 Acutalibacteraceae bacterium
GCAACATCTCCCTGAGATACTGTTTCACGCTCAAGAAGCTCGGCGCAAGGCTCGAATTTAAGCTCAATATCCGGGTCTATATCCCAGTTATCCCAACTGCAGGGTACGTCCTCAGCCATAAGGAAGGTGTTAAATGGTAAGCCGTCAACAAGCTCTCTGTCTGCTGTTTTATCAACAAAGGAAGAGATAAAGCCCTTTTCATCAAACTCGACCTTTGCAAAAGGAGTCTCGAGCTTATTGCCGTTATATACGAAGGGAGATTTTTCCGACTTTTTACCTTCACCGTATTGAAGCATAACGGAAGAATAGGCAGGCACCGTCACACCGCCGATAATTCTCACCTTTTCACCGCTGATATCTGTATAGCACTGCTGGCTTACACCCTCGAGGCTCTTTCCGTTGTCGCAGACAAAAATCACGTCGTTTCTGTCAAAGGAAAGTGTGTTGGTTACGGAAAGGCACCCCCCTTTTTCGTCAGTCATAAGCTTAATCTGCTCACTTGCTTTTTCGATAACATCACTCATCTCCGCTTTACACTGCGCATGAGCCGAATGAATACAGGTGCCGGGAAGAATATCGTGAAACTGATTTATGAGCAGTGTTTCGTAAAGCTCATTGCTCTTTTGGGCAGAGCAGGGTATTTTTTTATTAACACCTTCATTAACTGTCAGGTATTCAAGGTCTCTCAGCTTCAGCTCTGCTTTTCTGTTGTTTCGTTTTATATCGTGCTGATTGGTAAGAGTGCCTCTGTGAAGCTCAAGATAAAGCTCACCTTTATAAACGTTGGGATTAACCGCTGTTTTTTCCAGTTCCTTCATAAAATCTCCCACGGTTGTGTGATATGCCTTGGGAACATCGTAAAGATTTTCGCAGCGTCTCGACATCTCGATCATTTCAAACTGAGGTCCGCCGCCACCGTCTCCGAAGCCATATGCCATAAGACGCTTATTTGTTACACAGGGCTGATCGGTATTATGCTCACTGTTGATAACAGCCTCTCTGAGTTGTTTCGGATTAGGCCAGCAATGTGTAAGATTGAAGTGTGAAAATACCTTTGTGCCGTCAATTCCCTGCCAATAGAAGGTGTTATACGGGAAAGCATTTGTGTCGTTCCAGGTGATTTTTGTTGTAAGGAAATAGTCAACGCCACAGCCCTTCATAATCTGAGGTATTGATGCACAGTATCCGAAGGTATCGGGAAGCCAGAAGCAGTTTGATCTGAAGCCGAAATGCTTTTGGGTAAATCTCTGCCCCCACAAAAACTGTCGAACCATACTTTCACCGGAAGTGATATTACAGTCGCATTCAACCCACACCGCACCGTTAGGCTCATATCTGCCCTCTTTGACCATTTGCCTGATATTTTCGAAAAGCTCAGGATAATGCTTTAAAATCATATTGCCGTGACAGGCTGAGCTCTGAATGAATCTATGCTCCGGGTACTGCTGCATAAGACTTATCTGATTGCTGTAGGTTCTGGCACATTTTTTTACTGTTTCACCAATATGCCAAAGCCATGCCGTATCCATATGTGAGTGACCGATAACGCCCACCTGCGGCCCGTTTTTTCCGTTTTTCATAGCCAAAACCTTTTTAAGGCAGGGCTGTGCCTTCCTTATTGCACCGATAAATGCCTCTGCAGACACATCCTCAGGCGAATAATAGATAAATTTATGTATTTCGGTCAGTGCATTGATTGCTTCCGCCTTCATAAAGCTGTCTTCAGGCAGATGCTTCGCCAGCTGATTCACTGTTTTAAGATCAAAATAAAATTCGTTTATCTCCTCGTTTTTAACACAAATATCAAGGCTCTCAAAGGTGAAGCTGTAATCATTGAACTGATCACTGAAGGGGTCACAGCCGTGATAATCGTGGCCCGCATAATACTCAACGGAAATGTCAATTTTTTCCCCTGCAGTCACATTCTTTTTAACCAGTCCGCAATAGTGGTTGCCGTGGTCGGTATAAACTATTTTCGTGTTAAAGGTACCGAAGGGTACACCGTTAACCCAGAGCATAGCTTCATAACCGCCGATTTTCGGCATAAGGAAAATATCCCGTCCCGCAAGCTCCTCAGGTACGGTGTATTCTGTTTTAAGCCAGCAATAGTTACCTTCGCCTCCCCATTTCCAGCCTTTTTCAATATTCTCAAACATATCAAAGGAAGGTATTTTGTGATACTGCTTTTCCGTGACATATGCCGAAACGGGCAGTGAACAGATTTTTTCAAACAGAAACGGATTTAACATATCTTCAAAACGTCTGAATTTAGAAAGGATTTTTTCATAATGGGGTTTACACAGCATAGTATCACCTCTTAATTTTAATTCATGTTAAATTTATACACCAAAGAGAAAAAACATCGGCTTTTTGCTTCATATCCTTATATGCTATCCTCAATATCAAATCTTCTCCAGAAATCCTTGCCCCAGGGGTGGCTTTGTTCATTCCATTCATCCCTGTGTGAAAGCAGTTTCTTTCGCATTGAGAGAACTCTCTTTCTTTGCTCAGGATTTTTTGCAAGATTTTCCCTTTCCCATTTATCCTCTTTCAGGTCATAAAGGAAGGTCCACTTATCCTCCCGGCTGTCACCGTTGCGGTATTCAATAAGCTTATAGCGGTCATCCTTGACTCCTCGGATAAATTGATCAAAAATCAGATAGAGTTCACTTCTACCGGCCTCTTTTTTGCCGTCAAGAAGATTTTTAAAGCTCTTACCCTGCACCGATAACGGTACTTCCAAGCCAAGCTTTTCGCATAAGGTCGGGAACACATCGCAAAGATATACATATTCGTTATTGCGGCTGTTTTTCTCGATTCCTTCGCCTGCAATAATCAGCGGTATTCTCACACCGTGTTCGTATATATCCTCTTTACCCAGCCAGCCGTGCTGACCCACCGCAAGTCCGTTATCACCGGTGAAAACAACGATTGTGTTATCCTCCTGTCCCGACTCGTGAAGGGCATCTAACAGTCTGCCGATTTCATAATCAAGATGAGTTATCATAGCATAATATTCGGCAATATGCTCTCTTATTTCCTCCTCTTTTCTCGGATAAGAGGCAAGATGCTCGTCCCGGTGAACCATCAGCGGGTAGTTTGTGTCAATAGTATGCTGAAAATTAGGCGGCAGTGTTATTTTTTTCGGATCGTACATCTGACGGAAGCTTTCAGGCATTGTTCTCGGGTCATGAGGCGCAAGATAGGCAAGATACATAAAAAAGGGCTTTTCGCCGTCAGTATTTTGTTTAAGCAGATCTATTGCCGCATCGGTCAAAAGCTCACTTGAATGCTTACCCGGGCAGAATTCGTCGCAAAGCTGTTCCTGCGTTTTATTTGAGTTATAAAAATCAATGGTAAAATTTATCACATTGTCATAGTTGCCGTAGGGATCAAAACGGCAGGTCGGTACATTCCAATGATCCCACATTCCGCCGAAAAAGATTTTAGCTCCTTGCGTGAATGAACGGGCATAGGCCGGCGGTCCGTTATGCCATTTGCCTAAACCGATGGTTTCGTAACCGTTGTTTTTAAAATGCTCCGGCATGGTTATATGATCTTCGGGGATATCTCCGCCTAACTCCTGCAAGCCAAAGGGATTTCTACCCGTAAGAATCATTGCACGGCTCGGCATACACACCGCACCGCAGGTTCCGCCCGCAATATGAGCATTTGTAAAGGACATTCCCCTTCCGGCAAGACGATCGAGATTCGGCGTGATAATCTCACCGTTTCCCCAAGCGTGAATTGTATCAAAGCGCTGATCGTCGGTGACGATAAATAAAACATTGGGTTTGCTCTTCATAAAACAACCTCCCTCTCCACTTATGAATTATATAATAATAACAGGGAAATATCAACTAAATTTGTTAATATTATTTATGTAAAAATCCATTTACTCTTGACATTTAATTTTCTTATGTGTTAATATAGTTTTATTGCTTTACCACGATAAAGAAAGGAAAGGATTTTAAATATGACTTCTCAACTTCTGGCATTTATTATTTATTTTATAGTCGTTCTGGGTATCGGCGTATTCTTTATGTTCCGCTCCAGAAACGGCGGCGAAGAGGAATACTTCCTTGGCGGACGTTCAATGGGTCCCTGGGTTACTGCAATGAGCGCTCAGGCATCTGATATGAGCGGTTGGCTTCTTATGGGCTTCCCCGGCAGTATTCTTGCATTCGGTATGGGTCAGGTTTGGATCGGTATCGGTCTCGCCCTCGGAACAATAGCTAACTGGATTTTCGTTGCAAAAAGACTGCGTAATTTCTCTAAAGCAGCAAATGACTCCATAACTCTGCCTCAGTATTTGACAAACCGCTTTGCGGCAACAAATCCTGCTCTTCAGGTTATCTGCGCTATTGTTTTTCTTGTGTTCTTCACAATTTACGTTGCTTCAAGCTTTGTTGCGGGCGCGACCGTGCTTACATCGGTAGTTCCTCAGCTTCAGGGAAAAGAAAGTCTCGCTCTTGCAATATTCGCAGTTATCATCATTGCCTACACCTTCTCAGGCGGCTTCAAGGCTGTTTGCTGGACAGACTTCTTCCAGGGTCTTATGATGCTGGTTGCTCTTCTTGCAGTACCCATTATGCTCATTGCAACAAAAGATCTTGACCCCACTTCTCTCAACTTTGAAATTGACGGTGTTATCAACACCTTCGGCACAAATCCCTTCTCTGCCACACCGCAGGAGATTATTTCAGGCCTTGCCTGGGGTCTCGGATATTTCGGTATGCCTCATATCCTTGTAAGATTTATGTCTATTAAAAAGGCTTCAATGATCAAGACTTCTTCAACCGTAGCTATTATCTGGGTTATTCTTTCCCTCGGTGCCGCTATTGCTATAGCTATCTTAGGCAGAATGCTTATCGGAAAGGAGCTTGTTGCGGAAGGCAGACAGGCAAGCATCTTTATTGAGCTTGTTAACGATCTCTTCCCCGGCTTTATTGCAGGTCTTCTTCTCTCAGCAATCGTTGCAGCCGCAATGAGTACGGCTGACTCTCAGCTTCTTGTTGCTTCTTCTTCCTTCACAAGCGATATTTATAAGCCCATTTTAAGAAAGAAAGCCTCCGACAAGGAAGCTCTCTGGGTGGGTAGATTTGTCGTTATGGTTGTTGCTGTTGTTGCATTTTTCATCGCAAACAGCAAGGGCAGCGGCGCTCAGGCAATTATGAATATGGTTGAAAACGCATGGGGCGGCTTCGGCGCATCCTTCGGACCTGTTATTATACTTTCTCTCTTCTGGAAGCGTACAACCTACAAGGGTGCAATCGCAGGTGTTGTTTGCGGTGCACTTGTCGATGTTCTCTGGCTCATATTCCTTACAGAATCAACAGGTATTTACGAGATTCTCCCCGGCTTTATTGCGGGTCTCATCGCTTGTGTTGCAGTTACTCTTATCGACAAGGCTCCCTCTCAGGAGGCTATCAAGATTTTTGAAACAGCAACAGCTGACGGATATGACGAAGACTAATTTGCTACTAAATAATAAATTTAAGCTGTCGCAACTGCGGCAGCTTTTTCAGATTAAAGAAGCACCCGCTAAGGGTGCTTCTTTTAATGCTTATTGAGGTTTATCCTGTACAGGTACAGATTCGGTTTTTACCATTTCCTTAACGGTGCTTTTGTTAACATCGTTTTTGATAAGCCTGTAAACAGTTGCCGCAAATGGTACGCCCAGAAGCATTCCGAGAATTCCGAACACGGCTCCGCCCACGGTTACGGCGGCGAGCACCCAAAGACCGGGAAGCCCCATAGAGGAACCTACTACCTTGGGATAAATCACATCACCCTCAAAATTCTGAAGAATTATGAGGAAAATAAGGAAAATCAGTGCCTTACTCGGCGATTCCATAAGAATCAGGAAGGCTCCCACTCCACCGCCTATAAGACCGCCAACAACGGGAATAAAGGCTGTTACGCAAACAACTGCACCTATCATTGCCGCATAGGGAAGCTGCAGTATGAGCATTCCCAAAGTGCAAAGAAGACCTAAAATCAGGGCTTCAGTACACTGAGCAACAATAAACTTATGGAAGGAATCGTCTGCCACAGAAACGACATAATTGATTCTGCTGTTTATTTTTTCGGGGAGATAACGCTTCATTATCTTTTTCAGCTGAGAACCGAGCTTTTCCTTGCTGTAAAGAACATAAGCGGAAAAGATAATACCCAGGAAGAAGGTTGTTACACCTGTTACAATTGAAGATACTGTCGAAACCACAACTCCCATAACATTGCCGATTCCTGAGGTAACGGCAGAAATTATCTGCGAGCTTCTTGACTGCCAATCAATTTTTGAAAGCGCGGCAAGAATATCCTCGGGCACAAAGTCATATTCAGCAAGCTTAGCCACCACACCCTCATAGAATTTGGGCACCTTATCAAGCAAAAGCCTGATACAAGAGGTAAGCTGCGGTATAACGAGCGCTATAACAAGGGCTATAACGAGAATAAGACTCAAAAAAGAGAAGGTTATACATATACCTCTTCGGGTTTTTATCACTATCTTCTTTTTTGACTTAGAGAAAAAGTGCTTTTCGTAAAAACACAGCAGAATATTGAGCGGATAGGCAAAAGCCGCACCCATAATCAACGGGAACACAGCTGTTATAAGACTTTTTAACAACACAGAAGCATCAGGCCAGTAATAAATACACAAGTAAAGAACAAAGATTGTTGCACCGACCTTGATGCAGCTTTTCAGATCAATTTTTATCATTCATTTCTCCGATCCGTTTAAAGAAATCAGATTCTTGCAACACCGCTGTCTCTTGCTGCCTTGGCAACTGCAGCCGCAACTGTAGGTCCGACTCTTTCATCAAAGGCCGCAGGAATAATATAGTCGCTTCTGAGCTCGTCATCGGAAACAAGAGAAGCTATTGCCTTTGCTGCTGCCATCTTCATTTCTTCGTTGATGTCACTTGCTCTTACATCAAGAGTACCGCGGAAGATACCGGGGAAAGCAAGTACGTTGTTTATCTGATTCGGGAAGTCACTTCTGCCTGTACCTACAACGCAGGCGCCTGCTGCAAGGGCTTCATCGGGCATAATTTCGGGTACCGGGTTTGCCATGGGGAATACGATAGGATCCTTAGCCATGGAGCGAACCATATCCTGACTTACACAGCCGGGAGCGGAAACACCGATAAATATATCAGCACCCTTGAGTGCATCGGCAAGAGTTCCTGTCTTTCCTGATTTATTTGAGAAGGATGCGAGTTCAAGCTTTGCGGGGTCATTTTCAATGCCCTCTCTGTTTTTATGAACAACACCCTTTCTGTCGCACATAATTACATCCTTTATGCCCATTGCAATAAAGAGCTTTGCAATAGCTACGCCCGCTGCACCTGCACCGTTGAAAACTGCAACACAGTCCTCAATCTTTTTGCCGCAGAGCTTAAGAGCGTTGATAAGAGCTGCTGAGCAGACAACCGCTGTACCGTGCTGGTCATCGTGGAAAATGGGGATGTCTGTCTTTTCCTTGAGCTTTCTTTCAATTTCAAAGCAACGGGGTGCACCGATATCCTCAAGGTTTATACCGCCGAAGGAGCCTGAAATAAGAGCTACGGTATCAACAATTGTATCAACATCCTTTGACTTGACGCAAAGAGGAATTGCGTCAACATCGCCGAATTCCTTGAAAAGCACGCATTTACCTTCCATAACAGGCATACCTGCCTCGGGACCGATATCGCCAAGGCCGAGAACTGCGGTACCGTCGGTTACAACTGCGATTGTGTTCCAACGACGTGTAAGCTCATA
Organism: Acutalibacteraceae bacterium; assembly: GCA_045537485.1. Lineage (GTDB taxonomy): Bacteria > Bacillota > Clostridia > Oscillospirales > Acutalibacteraceae > UBA6857. The sequence goes on from JAZSPQ010000061.1 coordinate 7,768, forward strand.
GGATTTGCTGATATCCTTCTGTATTTCGAGACAGGGCTGTGCAACACCGGGGGTGTATGCAAGTGAAAGCGCCTCCTTATCCTTAACGGCAACTCTCGAAACAACCTCAATCTTACCCTTCCACTCACCGTGAAGTCTTAATGATTCTTTTGCGTAATCCATAATATTTCTCCTTTAAACTGTATATTTCTTCAAGCGCAACATTCCGCCGATGATTACATCTGCGGAATGTGATTATTATTCAATTATTTATCCCAGGGGAAGGTGTACTGTGTAAGACCGAGATCCTCACGAACCTTGTTCATTTCAGCCTGAACTGACTCGTTGATGGGTACACCGCTGTCCTTTCTCTGAAGCCAGATTTCGTATTCCTTTTCACCTGCAGTGTAGATTCTCTCTTCACCGGGAGCCTTCTTGGAAGCTCTCATTGAACGGATGATGTCGCCTGCCTTCTTTCTTGCGATTTCCTCACCCATAAAGTGGTTTGTGTCAATTGCAATAAAGAAGTGACCGAGATGATAGGGACGGATGTTACCTTCTGCATCCTTACCGACAAGATCCTTACCGTACATACCGTCCTGAAGGATTGATGAAAGGAATTCTACAAAAAGAGCAAAGCCGTAGCCCTTATAGCCGCCGAGAGCCTCACCGATACCACCGAGTGTTGTAAGAGCAGCTGTGCCCTGACGGATCTTCTTGAGAGCTTCGCCTGAGTCGCCTTCTACGGGGTTACCCTCAAGGTCGATAACAGTACCGGGATGAATTTCCTCACCGATTCTTGCATAGTATTCAACCTTACCGTTCTGTGTGATTGATGTTGCACAGTCAAAGTTAAAGTCGAATTCTTCGTCAGTAGGTACACCGAGAGTGAAGGGGTTAGTACCGAACATACCCTCAACACCGAGTGTGGGAGCAACTGAAGGACGTGCGTTTGTGCCGGTCATACCGATGCAGCCTGCCTTTGTTGCCATTGTGGTATAGTAGCCTGCGATACCGTAATGTGTTGAGTTACGAACCGTAACCATACCCATACCGTACTTCTTAGCCTTTTCGATAGCCATACTCATAGCCTTATAGCCGATAACCTGACCCATACCGTGGTGTCCGTCAACAACTGCTGTTGTTTCGGTTTCCTTAAGGATTTCAAAGTTTGTTGTGGGGAACTGGATACCTGCGTGGATACGGTCGATGTAAACAGGCTTAAAGCGGTTACAGCCGTGTGATTCGATACCGCGTCTGTCAGATTCAAGAAGAACGTCGGTTACGATTTCAGCTTCGTCAGCGGGTACGCCGACACCGATGAAAGCGTCTTTGATAAAGTCATGTGTTGTTTTCCAGTCAAGGATCATTTTAGGCATTTTTATTCACTCCTATAAAATATTTATAATTTATTATTACCATAAAACAGCTTTTTCAGGCTGATTTTATTCTTTTTCTTCCCAATTCATAGCGCGGGTAACCGCCTTTTTCCAGCCTGCATATTTGGCATTTCTATCTTCAAGAGGCATATCGGGGGTAAAGATTCTGTCAATTTCACGGTTCTGCTGAATATCATCAAGACTTTCCCATACGCCGACTGCAAGGCCTGCAAGATATGCGGCACCAAGGGCAGTGGTTTCAACAGTCTTGGGTCTATCAACCTTTACCTGAGCCATATCAGCCTGAATCTGCATCATAATGTTACTTACGGATGCACCGCCGTCAACACGAAGCTCGGAAATATCAATTCCTGAGTCGTCCTTCATAGCTTCAAGGAGGTCGGTCATCTGATATGTGATGGATTCAAGCACTGCTCTTGCGATATGCTTTCTGTTAACACCTCTTGTAAGGCCGACAATACAGCCTCTTGCATACATATCCCAATAGGGAGCACCGAGACCCGTAAAGGCAGGAACAAGGTAGCAACCGTTTGCATCGGGTACGCTTTCGGCAAGCTCGTCACATCTCTTGGGGCTGTCTATAAGCTGGAGCTCATCACGAAGCCACTTGATTACTGAGCCCGCATTAAAGGCTGAGCCCTCTATAGAATAGGTTGTTTTTCCGCCGAGGCTCCAAGCTACACCCGTAAGAAGGTTATTCTTTGAGTTAACTCGCTTTTCACCTGTATTCATAAGCAGGAAGCAGCCTGTTCCGTAGGTGTTCTTTGACATACCCGGGTCAAAGCAAGCCTGACCGAAAAGTGCTGAGGGTTGGTCACCGATTGCACCGCAGATGGGTACACCCTCAAGCTCCTCAAGACCTATAAGACCGCTTGCAACCCAGCCATACACCTTACTTGAAGGCACGGGAGTGGGAAGTATACCCATAGGCACACCGAGTCTTTCACACAGGTACTCATCCCATTGTAATTTATCAACGTCAAAGAGCATTGTTCTCGATGCGTTGGAATAGTCGGTTACGTGCACTCTGCCGCCTGTAAGATTCCAGATAAGCCAGGTTTCAACCGTACCGAAAAGGAGCTGTCCTGCCTCTGCAAGAGCCTTTACACCGGGTACGTTATCAAGAATCCATCTTATTTTTGTTGCGGAGAAATATGCGTCAACAATAAGACCGGTATGCTCTGTGATATAGTCGCAAAGCTCCTTATCCTTCTTGATTTCCTCGCACATATCGGCAGTTCTTCTGCACTGCCACACGATTGCATTGTATACCGGCTTACCTGTTGCTCTGTCCCACAGAATTGTGGTTTCACGCTGGTTTGTGATGCCGATGCCCGCAATATCCTTTGCGGAGAAATTACCCGAGCGCAATATGGTGGTGATTGAATTGAGCTGGCTGTAAAGAATATTCATAGGGTCATGCTCAACCCAGCCTGCCTTGGGATAAATCTGTTCAAATTCGTTCTGAGCCTTAGCTATTATTGTGCCCTTCTTATCAAAAACGATTGAACGGGAACTTGTTGTGCCCTGGTCAAGGGCAAGAACTAGCTTCTCTTTCATATTTTCTGTTTCCTCCTTGTTTTAATGAGTAAAATTTAAAGAAATTGACCCATTAAATTTACCTAATAATTGTACTTTAAATATCATATTTTGTCAACAATATACAGTGGTTTTTCACTGTAGTTCAAAAATATTTTATTAAATAACCGTCTCTTCCTTTTTAAAAAGAAAATATCAGCAATTCTCACTTGACCTGCGACGAAATATATTGTATTATATTACGTAGATTTATTTGATTTATGTTTAAAATAAGAGAATTTTCGGGAAAGGAACTGACAAAATGGAAAATGTTTTCTCCGGTGAAATACTTAATATCACTCCCTTTAAAAAAGGCTTTGTTTTTGCAACAAGAAGTACTACTCCCGACGGCAGACTCAAGGCAAGCTTTTACGGCTACGATGCAGTTAACGACAAATTCACCCACATAAAAAAATCTATCTTCCTAAAAATCAAGTTCGGCTACGAATACGAGGAAATAGCGCAGCAGCTCGGTGACTATGTTTCCTGCGATGTGGGTGTTTTGAACGACAACAGAATCATGGCTATCTTCCCTAACGGTGAATATAATATTTTCAACACAGACGGTTCTCTCAACGTTGCTTCTCAGCTTACTTATCACGGTGCTCCCGTTTGTGATATTGCTGTTGACGGCGCTCACGTATGGTGTGCAGTACCTAACGAGAATGCCATTATCAAGTACTCCCCCCGTGACGGAAAAATTCTTCTGCGTGTGGGTGGAGGTGAAACAACAGCCTTTGACCGTCCTTGTGCAGTTACACTCAACGGTAACACCCTTTATATCTGCAATCAGGGCTCAAGAAAAATCCGCTCACTCAATATTCAGACAAACTCCGTGAGAGATTACCGTATTTTTAACGAAAAGGTTTATAAATACATCAACGTAATGGGCAAGGAATTCGTATGGCTCAAGTCGGGACTTTATATTCTTGACTGATAAAAAACAATAAAAAAATAAAGCAGTTAAGTTTTTTCGCTTAACTGCTTTTTACTTTTACTGTATAAGAGCTGCCGTTGTCTCTATAACATCAGTGGGTGTTGCATCTGTGGGAGTTACAACAGCGCCTGCAGGAATGAAGTCCTTTAAAAGAGTTGCAAGGATGATAACTACAACCGAAATAATAATTGCAATAAGGAACTTGCTCTTACCGTTTGCATTTCCGTTACTGTCCTTCTTAGTAAGAAGGAAAAGAGGAACGAATATAAGCAGAGCAACAACAGCTGCATAGAAGAACATACTTGTTGAGGGTACTTCCTTCGGTTCGCCGTATTCCATAATAGTGAAGTTGGAGGAACGGATAGCAATATCACCGAGTGCAGGACCGACAATCATGGGGATAAGAACGAAGAATATCATTCTGATACCCTGGAAAAGACCAACCTTATCCTCGGGAATATAGTCACGTACGGAGGCGTTGAGCTGAATCTGAAGAACAACGTAGCCGATAAGTGTGGGTGCTATACCGATAAGCACAATAATGATATTTGTTGAGGTTGAAAGAACGGCAAGACCTGCGATGAAAAGCACGATAGTGATAATATACGCCTTAACCTTATCCTTACCTGAAGCCTTGAGAAGAAGGATAACACCAGCCGCAAGACCTGCTACTGCAAGCACTGCAACAATGATTGTTACAATGTTTGTAAAATCAGCCCCGGGAACGATAACGTCACCGAGATATACGAAAAGGTACGGGAAGAAAACCTGAATTGCTATATTATAAATGCATATAGCGACAAGGGCAAGGTAAAGCTTTGAGTTTTCTTTGACAACTGAAGGTCTGAAGCCGTAGAAAAGGTCGCTCCAGTAGTTTGAGTTTGTCTTTTCACCCTTGATTTCAGGGTCTTTGAGAGCAAATAAGCCGAACACACCACTGAGAGACACGATAAGACCGAGTCCGAGGAAGAAGACCTGATAGCTGACAACATCAGCCTGACAAAGGCTTCCGACACCCATAACGGCAAGCATAGCGAAAAGTCCGACAAAAAGAAGCACAGTTTCAACCTTAGGTCTTACTACGGGGTTTGTTACGTCCGTCGTCCATGCGTTGAAGGCTGAGTCGTTACTTGTTGAACCCATAAAGGTCATAACCATATCCATTATGATTACTGCCCAGATTGTGTAAAGAAGAATATTTGCTTCATTGTCAAGACCAAAAATAGCAGCAATATTACCCTTGGAAATAAAGCCGAATGCGGCAGTAATAACACCCCAGATGATATAGCCCACGGAGATAAACACCTTACGCTTTTTCATCTTTTCACTGAGGGTACCCATAATGAAGGTTGTTACAACGGCAGTTATTGCAGAAAGAGCAACCATACGGCTGACTGCAGTTGAGGGAGCCATAATTCCCCACTCATTAAGCTGTGCTTTTGATACACCGTCATAAATCGAATCATACAGGAAGGTATTGAAGTACATATTTTCAAGATTCCATGCAATACCGCCCATGAAGCTGAATACGATAATATTCAGCCACGTTCTTTTGGTAAGTTTGTTTTCCATTTGAACTTCTCCTTAATATATTTTTATAATAAAAAACTATCGCTCCGCTTATTATAGCAGAGCAATATGAATTTTTAAAGAGTTTAGAGGTATTTTTCTAACTTTTTATTTTTTATAATTTTTACCAGCATTATTCCCAAAGTAAACAGTACTCCTAATTCACCTAAGGCAACAAAGCCTGCCTGAACAAGAAAGGACCCGAAATGGAAAGGACCTTCAATGAAGAAAACTTCAATTTCAGCTCCTACTATAATTCCGTTGAAAATTGCAGGCATCAGGAGCGATAGTAACGGCATACCCTTGAAGGTTATATTCCTCGTTTTATACATCGCATAAGCCGCAAGCAGGCTTGCAAGCGAACCCAGCACCATATCAACAGGCAAAGCACCCATTGAAACTATATTAGCCAAAATACAGCCAACCGTCAAGCCCGGAATAGCCGCAGGAGTGAAAAGCGCAAGCACAGTAAGAGCTTCAGAGACTCTGAACTGAACAGCCATGGATGTACTGCCCGGAAAAAATGCCGTCTGTGCATAGGTGATGGCAACATACAGCGCCGCAATTACCGCTGACATTGCCATACGTCTGTTTCTTTTTGAGATATTCATTTTTTTAGCTCCTTTAGTTTTGTTTTAGGTCAGGAAGGTTTCGAACTGACCGACTGCAACTGACACAGCGACAGAATTATAATACAAATCATATTAAATTGCAAGAGCTACGGCAAAAAAATCAGTTTCCGCTGACCCCTCTCACCGCATCTGCCACCAAATCGGCGTAAATTTGGCAAAGATTTTCTCTGTCACATTCAACCATAACACGGATTACAGGCTCAGTGCCAGACTGACGCAGAAGAACTCTTCCCCTACCCTTCAAAGCCGCTTCAGCCTCTTTTAATGCCTTGATAACCGTTTCGTTTTCAAGAGCAGCCTTCTTATCGGCAACTTTTATATTTATAAGCACCTGAGGATACTTCTTAAAGGATGAAGCAAGAGCTGAAAGACTGCACTTTTTCGCAAGCATAACCTCCATAATTTTCAGAGCCGTCAATATACCGTCACCCGTGGAGGCATATTTTGAAAAAATAACGTGTCCCGATTGCTCACCACCGATTATACAGCCATTTGCGGTCATATATTCGTTTACGTATTTATCACCTACTGCGGTTTTTGCATAGCCTATACCGATTTTGTCGAATGCCTTGAACAGTCCGTAATTCGACATTACCGTTGTGACGACCGTGTTATTTTTCAGCTCCCCTCTTTCCTTCATATATCTGCCGTAAATATAAAGTATAGCATCACCGTCAACAACCTCGCCCTTTTCGTCAACACAAAGGCACCTGTCCGCATCACCGTCAAAAGCAAAGCCTGCATTAAGCTCCTTGGCTTTAACAAACTGCTGCAGCTTTTCGATGTGAGTGGAGCCGATATTATCATTTATGTTGGTTCCATCGGGCTCTGCACCTATAAGGTAAACCTTTGCACCGAGAGCTTCAAAAACAGCCTTAGCAAGATTCCATGCACTACCGTTTGCACAGTCAAGGCCCACACGCATACCCTTGAAGGAATACATCCCCAAAGATATAAGATAGCCAAGATAGCGGTTTCTGCCCGAAACATAGTCTACACTCTTGCCTATTTTGTCACCTGTGGCATATGGCAGTTCGGTAACTCCTTCACCGCTGATTTCAAGCTCTCCGTCGATATATTTTTCTATAAGCTCAATAACCTCATCTTCCATTTTCTCGCCCTTTGAATTGATAAGCTTGATTCCGTTATCATAATAGGGATTATGGCTTGCGGAAATCATAACTCCACAGTCAAATTCGTCTGTTCTTGTAACATAAGCAACACAGGGAGTTGTGGTAACATGAAGAAGATATGCATCGGCACCTGAGGAAACAAGAGAACCTGCAAGCACATATTCAAACATATAGCTTGAGAGCCTCGTATCCTTGCCGATTACTATTTTTGCTTTTGGAGATTTGTTTTCACTCTTGCGCTTTTCGGTGTAATACCAGCCCAGAAATCTGCCGATTTTATAGGCGTGGTCTGCTCTTAAAACTTCATTTGCTTCGCCTCTGAAGCCGTCCGTACCGAAATATTTACCCATTGCCTCGCTCCTTGATTACTATATTTTCTGCCGACTTAAAAATGCTGTTTGCAGGAATTTCTCCCCTGACAAAGGAAAGCGGATATATGCTTGTATTTCTGCCGATTACCGTACCCGGATTGAGTACGCTGTTACAACCGACCTCGACGCCGTCACCCACAATGGCTCCGAACTTTTTTAGCCCTGTTTCAACTCTTTTCTTGCCGTCTTTAAGAATCACCTTTGTTTTATCGCTTTTCACATTTGATGTAACTGCACCTGCTCCCAGATGAGACTTATAACCCAGTATACTGTCGCCCACATAATTATAGTGGGGTACCTGTACATCATCGAAAAGTATTGCATTTTTTATTTCAGTTGAATTCCCCACAACACAGTTTTTGCCGATGAACGCTGATCCTCGGATAAAAGCGCCGTGACGTATTTCGGTCTTTTCACCGATGATACAGGGAGAACCGATATAGGCAGTGGGAGCAACTATTGCACTCTTATGCACCCATACACAGGGTGAAATCTCGTCATATTCCTGCTTTGAGAGGCTTTTGCCGTGTCCTAAAATAAATTCTGTTATTTTAGGCAAAGCCTGCCACGCATAAGCAAATTGCCGAAGAAGCTCCCCCGCTTCAGTTTTATCAAGAGAAAATAAATCTTTTGTTTCAAGCATAGTCATACCTCTTTTTTCTGTATATTTAAATACTACTGCGAAGCCTGCCGTTTTATTCACATCAGTATTATCGAAAACAATATACATTTTGACAGCCGTATGACATTAAGACAAACAACAGCCGATATGCTGACGCATACCGACTGTTGTTTAATATAATAGTGTTATTTAGCTTAATCAGCCTGCAAAAGCTGTCTTGATAAGAAGAACACATGCAACTGCCATACCGACACAAATACCGATTAATGTGGAATTAACAAGCTTCTGTGCTTTTGCAGTATCGCCCTTTGCAATAGCCTTGTTGTATGATCTGTAAACAAAAAGAAGATAAATAGCTAAAACTGCTACAAATACATAGCAAAGATTCTTTACCAAAAATACAAGAGCAAGTAAAAGTGCAGGAAGAATAACACGCATAGGTGATGCACCGTTTGCCTTAGCTTCTTTCTTAGCTGCCTTCTTAGCTGCCTTGAGCTCTGCCTTTGTGGGGGCTGCAGGTGCCACAGGAGCTGCGGGAGCTGCCGCATAAACAGGAGCTGCTGCATAAACGGGAGCTGCAGGAGCAACGGGTGCTGCTACGGGTGCTTCAGGAGCAACGGGAGCGAAAGCATCTGCTGCCTCGGCGGGAGCTGCTGCGGGCTCAACTTTCTGGCCGCAGATGAAACAAATATCTGAGTTATCATCGATTACATTTCCACAATACTTACAAGTCATAAAAATAATCCTCCTTAAAACTTTGCTTAGATTATAACACTAAAAAAATATATTTACAATAGTTTAAGCAAATAAATTCAATCTTTTTTCAAATTTTTATTGATTTTTTTCGTTTTTTCTTATTTTTCGGTTTTTTTGCAAGGATTTTCCGAGAATTTATATTCGGTATAAACAAAAAATATGAAAAGGAGTTGAAAAATATGCAAAAGTTTAAATCCGTTTTATTCGGAATGATATCAGGCTTTGTCAATTCTCTTTTCGGTGCAGGCGGAGGTATTCTGATTGTCCCTTTTCTGAAAAGCAAGGGACTCAGTCAGAAAGCTGCTCAGGCTTCAGCCTTGGTTGTTTTACTCCCCATTTCGGCTATCAGCACCTTTATGTATCTCACAAAGGGATATTTTTCAATTAAAGACGGTATTTATTTCGTCCCCTTCGGTTTTCTCGGTGTATTACTCGGCGTATATCTTATGGATAAAATACCGAACCGAATTTTAAATGTTCTTTTTTCTCTCTTTTTACTCTATTCGGGAATCAAAATGCTTATATAAATAACGGTGAGGTAAACTATGCTTTTACAAATATTCCTTGCATCCTTTGTTTCCGGTCTTTTAAGCGCTATGGGCTTCGGCTCGGGAACAATTCTTATTATTTGGCTCACATCTTATCTTTCCTACGGTCAGCTGCAGGCTCAGGGTGTGAATCTTCTGTTTTTTCTTCCCTGCGCCGCTTTTTCTCTGTTTATGCTGGCAAAACGGGGACTCGTAAACAAATCCGAGGCTCTGCCGCTTGCCTTGGGAGGTATTGTCGGAATTATACTCGGTCACCTGATTTTGCCTCATATCCCTACAGAATATCTTTCTAAGCTTTTCGGTGCTTTTGTTATTTTCCTTGCCTTTAAACAGCTTTATCATTTAAAAAGCAGCAGCTCTTCAAAGGCATCAGACCCACCCGAACAAACACATAAGCAAAATTAAAAGCCATCCGGAATCATCATAAAATACGGATGGCTTTGACACTAAATCAAATATGAAATTTTATTTTCTTGACGCTAAAAAGCCTTCGAGAATTACCACGGCTGAAACTGCATCAACAACAGCCTTGCGCTTTTTTCCTCTTACATTGTTGTCGCTGAGGGTTCTGTGAGCCCAGACAGTTGTAAGCCTTTCATCATACATAACCGTTTCAATGCCCGTTGTTTCTTTCAGCAGCTCGGCAAAACGGGTGCATTTTTCCGCTCTGAAGCCGTCAGAGCCATCCATATTTCTGGGAAGACCCACAACAATGAGCTCTGCCTTTAGTTTTTCCGCTTCTTTTGCAACGGCAGCAACAACCTTTGGCTCATAGCCTTCATTTATAACCCCTGCCGGAGAAGCAAGAATTTCCATTCTGTCGCAGACAGCAAGTCCTGTTCTTGCATCTCCGTAATCAACAGCCAATATCACCATAAGGTCACCTTATTCACTTTCAAGCTGTTCGATACTTGATTCTACCTGAGATACGACTTCAGAGAAGGTTTTGTTTTCGTAATCCTCGTGGATTATATCAAAGACATATTTAAAGATAGTCTTTGCAGGGTTTGAGGTTCCTGTGTGAAGGTCAGCACGGTAGTCGTAGCCGTACCATACAGATGCAACATAGTAGGGAGTGCCTCCGCAGTACCATTTATCGCAGTTATCTGAGGTTGTACCTGTTTTTGCAAAGGTCTGCAATCTTCTGCCGTCCTTATCGTAAATCTGTGAGCCGTATGCCGTACCTGCAGACTGTGTTACTGCACTTGTGAGCATAGAGAGCATTGTGGACGCTGTTTCTTCCTTAATTGCCTGTTCAGGAATTTCGCGTGTTCTGTCGAGAACTATATTTCCGTTTCTGTCTGTAACCTTATAATAGCTGTAACCCTCATAGTAGCGACCGCCGTTACCGAAGGAAGCAAAGGCCGATGCCATTTCAAGGGTAGTTACACCTGTTGTTGTACCGCCTACAGCTAAGGGGCTGAGGTCTCTGTCACCTACCGGCGGCGGAGCATCAACAAGACCGAGATGGAATCTCTCATTGCAGTATTTCATTGAAGTGGTAAGACCCAGCATACCGTCAAGAATTCGTGCGGGCACCGTATTGAGCGAACGGACAAGAGCATTCTCAACCGTTACATATTTACCTGAGCCGTGGTCACCGTTAAAGTTTCTCGGCCACTCATCACCGTTAACTACAATAGCCTTTTCGAGAACCGTTGAATTAGCCGTAACAAGACCGATATCAACAGCAGGTCCGTAAACCGCAAGTGGCTTGATTGATGAACCGGGCTGACGCTTTGCACGGTCGTCGGTTGCTCTGTTGTAGCTTCTGTTTTCGGTCTTTTCACCGGTACCGCCGACCAATGCGACTATTCTGCCCTGATAATCCATTATTGTCATTGAAGACTGAGGAAGCTCGCCACGCTCGTCGTAGCTCGCCTTCGGGAAGCCTGAACGGTTGAGATATACCTCCTCAAGAACAGCTTGCACATCAAGATCAACGGCAGCATATATATTAAGACCGCCATAGTAAACCTGACGCCATGCCTCAGTATACTCATAGCCGTATTCCTTCTGAAGGTCGGCAATAACCTGATCGATTACATATTCCTCATACCAGGTATAAATATCATCGCCTTCGCTTACTGTCTCTTCTTCTGTTTCTTCTTCTTTAGGCTCCTCATACTCCTGAACCACTATTTCCTCTTCTAACGCCTGCTGATACTCTTCCTGTGTGATTTTTCCCTGATCCTGCATATACCACAGGCAAAGATCACGGCGGTTCATACACTCCTCATAGTCCGCATAAGGATTGAGAGTATAGGGAGCTTTTGTTATACCCGCAAGAGTTGCACATTCGGATATTGTGAGCTCGGAAACCTCTTTATCAAAATAGGTTTCTGCAGCGGTTTTAACTCCGTAGCAACCGGCTCCGAGAGAAACCGTGTTAAGGTAAGCTTCAAGAATATCCTTTTTAGAATAGTTGTTCTCAAGATTGAGAGCTCTTAAAATCTCGTAAAATTTTCTAACATAGGTTACATCGTCATCATCCGTAAGGTTTTTTATAAGCTGCTGTGTGATTGTGGATGCACCCTGACCCTCGTATGCAGGATTTATCATAACACCGATGGTACGGATAAAGTCTACACCAGGGTGATCGTAAAAACGCTTATCCTCAAGGCATATAAATGCCCAGCATAAATCCTCGGGCATCTCCTCATAGCTTAACCAGATTCGGTTTTCCTCACCGTGAAGACGTGTCAGCTCAACTACGGTACCGTCACTGTCATAAGCATACATAATAGATGTCTGATTCTGTGAATTTTTATAGGTATCCAGATCTATGGCAATATCGCCGTAGATCATATTGTCAACCTCTTCAAGCACAGTTCCGCCAACGATAATTGCCGTCAGCATGCCTGCAACAAAAATGCTGAAGAAAAACAGAAAAATACCGAAAAGTACCGGATGCTTTTTCTTCCTTCTTCTCTTTTTCTTTTTAGCGCCCTTCGCTGCAGCTGTCTGCGCTACGGGAGACTTCTTTTTATCCGGGTTGTTTGCCATAATACAGCAGTCCTCCAACAAATCAGATATATTAATTATAAAAGCACATAAATATCCATATTATTTCTTATTATAATAAATCTGCCACATTAAATCAACAATTAAAATGAATTTTTTTGGAAATTTATGCCTGTGTTTCGGAGTTTTTTATATTTTTACCGCTTTTTATATAATCACAACAGCTTATAAACATCAAAACAAAATAAAAGGGTGTTGTCAACGGCTGAGATATATTCACAACAGACTGCAATGCATAGCTGAATATAACGGCGAACAATCCGCCGTAAATTAAACTGCTTTTTTGTTTTTTCAAACAGTTTTTTAAAGCAATAACAAGTATCGAAAGATAAAAGACGAGGCCTGCCGCTCCGTATGTAACAAGGTAATTCATAAATTCATTATGGGCATTGTCGGTATAAGCTCCCATCGCCAGCATTTCCGCATCATAGTTTTCCTTAAGAAGAGGCAGCAGTGTATCGGGGCCGCAGCCTATCAGCTGTTTTATAAAGGGCATATCACTGTAGGCTTCCATAGTAATCCGCCATATATGTCCCCTGCCCGTTGCCCAGGCATCATTAAAACGCAGATACCCTTCAAGCTCACCTAACGGAGCTTGTGTATTAAATCGGGTAAAATATACAACAGTTGCAGTGAGAGCGAGAAATAAAACAACAGGAACAGTTATCAGCAGCACCTTTATGATTGACATAAAAGGCTTTCCGATTTTCACCTTTGCAAAAACTAAAGATAAAACAAGAGATATAATCGCAAAAACAAGTATTACATCAGACTTGCCCAGCATAATTGCAAGCGGAGAAAGCTCTTTTGTCTTACCTTCACAGATTACGGTTATAAAATACATAAGCTTTACAGCAAAAAGAAAGGCTGATCCGAGAAGCAGTATCCTGTAGAAACCTTCAGGCTTTTTGGTAAGAAAAATACCAACGACACAAAAAGCACCGAAAAGCCCCAGATAGCCGCTGTCACTGTTAACGATAACAAGAAAGCAGAAGCCCGAAAAACAAAGCAGAAACAGCAAGCAGCGTTTCCACAGCTTTGTTGCAAAACAAAAGGCGTACATTATAAACGGAACGCAAAGACAAATATATGATGAAACAACATTTATGTTTCCTATTGTTGAATAATAGGTCGCTATTGTTTGCTCTGTGACATTATCATACAGTCCGAAAACATTGATACCGAAAAATTGCATAAAAGCCAGAGCCATAACAACGGTAAAGACTGCAATATACCCAATCATTTCGCTTTTTCGTATTGTATACTGCCGTGATAAAACCCAGTAAAGACCCGCAAGAAGCAAAACATAGCAAAAGCCTAAGCATCTTCCCGATGAACCAAAAAAGGCGTCAGCAGGATACTTGGAAAACACAGCCGAAATAAAGCTTACAGTTAAAAAACCGAAAACGGCAATATCCATCTTTCTGTGAGACAGATTTTTAATTTTCACAGCATCTTCCGGTTTGAGAGTAAAGGACAGAACAAAGGAAATAGCCGTAACAATAGCAAAAAAGAGAAATTTCGACAAGGTTATATTAAAGTATTTATTTGTCATAAAAAGAGGAATACCCGTAAGTAAAATAAAAACCGTTACTCTCGCCAAGGTCTCGCGGGAGTCTTTTTCTTCTGTTTGCGCAGGGATTTCCGCCGTTTTTTCAATGATTTCCATTTTAGTCTCCTGAAAAAGTGATAAAATATTGCCCTTATTGAGCATATACAGTATAAATCCGCAAAGTTTTTTTGTCAACCGAAAAATATGTTGAGTTGCCGCCGTGATCATAAATGAAAAATTACCGCTGTAAAATTTTTCATTTACTAAACAGACGAATTACAGCCCATACTTATATCGACAGGATTTTTTAATCTTTTGGAGGTAATTTGTTTGTACTACAACAAGGTTGAAATTTGCGGAATCGATACATCTAAGTTGAAGCTCTTGAAGGAAAGTGAGAAAACCGAGCTTTTAAGGAAGAGCAGAAGCGGAGATGAAAAAGCCCGTGAAGAGCTTATTAACGGCAATCTGAGGCTGGTTCTCAGTGTTATTCAGCGCTTTTCACAACGCGGTGAAAACTTGGATGACCTTTTTCAGGTCGGCTGCATAGGCCTTATTAAATCAATCGACAATTTTGATCTTAATCAGAATGTAAGGTTTTCAACCTATGCCGTACCGATGATTATAGGTGAGATTCGGCGTTATCTGCGGGACTATAATCCTATAAGGGTTAGCCGTTCTATACGTGACACCGCATATCACGCCATGCAGATTAAAGAAAAGATTATTGCAGAAACTCAGAAGGAACCGACAGTAGAAGAAATCGCAGAGATTATGGGCGTTAAAAAGGAAACGGTTGTTTTAGCCCTGGAAGCGATTGTAGAGCCGATTTCGATATATGAGCCTGTTTATTATGACGCAGGAGATACCATATATGTTATGGATCAGATCGGTGACAGCCACAGTGATGTAGATTGGATAGATGAGATCCTTTTGAAAAAAGCAATAAATGAGTTGCCCGAGAGAGAAAAGAGAATCCTGTCTTTAAGATTTATGAACGGTATGACCCAGACCGAGGTTGCCTCGGAAATAGGAATTTCTCAGGCTCAGGTTTCAAGGCTTGAAAAGGGAGCCTTGGATAAGATAAAGGGACACAGGAAGGTTATTATTTAAGGGACTAGGGGCTAGGTAATAGTAAAGGAAGCGGGTTGCCGCTTCCTTTTTGTTATTTACTATACCTCATCAAAGGCAAATGCTCTGTTGTATACTCTGACCTTTTTACTGTCAAAATCGGCTTCCTTGCCACTGAGGACGGTCGGAATTGAGTTTCTACCAGCGTCAAGCTTTTTACCGATGTAAATTTTCATTACACCGTTTCTTTCTCTTACTGCGGTGATGCTTTCCTTTTCGGCTACGGTGCTGCGGCTTTTAAGTGTGTTGTTTCCTATTGTGAAATGCACATAGCCTTCAGCATCAACGGAAAGACTTACCTCTGCGCCCTGACTGTAAAGCAGGATGTTTTTCTCTGCTATCTTTTCAGCCCTTACGGTGAAGTCGCCTGAGCCGTAGATACCGTCTTCAACTATATGGTTTTTCCAATAGTCGAAGGTAATCTGTACATCAGTACGGTTACCGAGCATATCACAGACGCCTTTAAGAGTGTAGCGGTTGAGAGTATCAAGCTTATTTCTGAAGCTGATTCTGAGGGTCATATAATCTTCAAGAAGCTCGATTTTTTCAATTTCATTTTCTTTGCAGGTAATATTCCCGTAATCAACAAACTGATTGAAGGATACCTCAAGAGTACGCTTGTCAAGAGCTTTAACATAGGTTGGTACCATCAGCTTTAACTTCTTATTATAATGGTATATCTTTGTTTCAAAAGCATCAAGCTCGATTTTAACACTGTCGCCGTAGTTATATACCTCATCACTCTGTTCGACAGTATACGGAATCATAAGGGTTGCTTTTGCGTTTCTGAGTCCCCTCTCGGCACCGAGCTTCTCATCAAGCACAAGAGTATAGGTCTTTTTCTCGCTTGTACTGTTTCTCAGACAAACAATACCCTCATCATTACCAAAGCAGCTGTAGCCGTATACTCCGCCCTTGGCAGGGTCTGTGCCGAAAATGACGGAATTTGAAAGGATTTCCATATTATCCTCAATAAAGGTGAGTACGGAATGGTTAATTCTCCACTTGGCGTCGTTAAACAGGGTATGGCTGTAGTAAAGCTCCCAGAAACAGGTGCCTCTTAAAGCCATCGTGAAAAGATACTCCCTGAACTGGTCATCGGTCATTTTAACCTTTGCGTCCTTGCCGTAAATCGGGTCATGATTGTAAAGTGCAAACTGAGGAACCTGGAACTGACGGATATTATAGAAATCGTAGTAACAGCTGTCACGGTAAGTAAGAAGCCTGTCCTTATCGCAGCTTTTCTCACCTGCAAAGCCGTGATCGTTGCTTATCTGCATCCACAGACTGTTGCACCACTGCAAGAACCAAGGGCTGGGCGGTGCGTAGCTGGTAAGGTTAATCCAGAAGCCTTCGTCAAAATCATATACTCTTTCAAAGAAGGCTATCCACTTCTCCCATACATCGGTGAAGAAATACATATCCTCATAACCGCCCGTACGGTGGTCATGCTTTTTATTTTTGCAGGGACGCTGAGCAAAGCCGTCAAGCTTGAAATAATTGAGATTGTATTCCTTGGCAAAAGCAATAAGCATATCGGCTGTTCTGTCAACATATTTCTTACTGCCTACACAGATATCGTGGGCATTTTTGTTTACATAGCCGTTGCCGCCCTTCTGTATTTTACGGGCAAATTTAATAGTATCATTAGTATAACCGCCTCTGGGGCCGAGCCACAGGCCGAAGCGTGAGCCTAAATTTTCACTTAAGCTTCGGAAATCTGTAAGTCCATCGGGGAATTTTTTGTTGAATTTCCAGAAATCTGCTCCGTAGTCATTCCAGCCGTCATCCATAACATAAGAATCAAGTGCCTTTGTTCCGTGATTTGTAAGCCCTTTATCAATACTCAGGAAGGACTCCGTAATATTATCAATATTGATATTGAGCATATTATCATACCATGAATTGTATTGAAGACGGAGCTTTATAGGCTTGGATATGGTCCTTATGTAAGAGAAAAAAGCTTTCTGTACCGTTGCAAAAACATCGTTTTCGCTCACGCCGAAAACAGCTCTGCAGCTTGTATATGCTCCCTTTTCGGTAAGCGCGGCAAGGCTCTTTCCTATATAAGTAGTTACTACAACTTTGCCGGAAGAAATTCTGTTATACGCAAGAGGAAATTCACAGCCTAAGTAGAAGGAGTCAACGTAAACGGGCTGACCTACACTCATAAGAAAGCCTGAAATGTGAGAGTTCTTCTGCTCAGGAAGGCTCCAGCTTTTAACATCAGCGGGAAAAGCCTTATTATAGAGATCAATACTCTCAAGGATAAGCTTTTTATCTGCTTTCTTTGCAGAAATCTCAATATACTTTCTGCAGAAAGCGTCATTCTCACCGAGGATATAATTCAGACGTACGGTAAAGGCGCTTCCCTTTATCGTATACTCTGAGAAGGTGAGCGTAAGACGCTTTTCGGATGAGGTGTTATCAACCGAAACAGCTGTAACCTTCAGGTCATCACTCTTAAGAGTGTATTTTGAAAATAAACCGCCCTTGAAATATATTATAAATTCAGTACAGTCACCCTTAAGCTGACTTGAGCTGAGCTTATTTAAGGCACCGGAACAAACTATTTTGCCTTTCTCTATATTTATGCCCTTGGACAAGTATTTATTTTCAATGCTATAAATACCGTTTATCTTCATTTTTTTTGTCTCCGTTTTTATGCTATTGTTTTTTCAATCCAACCGATTACATCCTCACAGACCTTATCAAAGCAGCGGGATTCGTTGAGGATCTCATGTCTTGCGTCGGGATAGAGAACGGTTGTAAGATTCTTTTTACCTTCAGCTTTAAGCATTTCTTCAACCTTTCTGACGCCCTTGCCGTACTCGCCTACCGGGTCCATATCGCCTGAGATTATAAGCACGGGAAGCTCCTTTGAAAGACCGTTGAACCATTCCTTTGACGAAACATAGCTGAGCACGCCGAAAAGGTCACCGTAGCCGGGAGCAGTGAAGAGGAAGCCGCAAAGAGGGTCTGCAATATATTTATCAACCTCTTCGTAATCTCTTGAAAGCCAGTCAAAGGGGGTTCTGTCCTCAAACTTACTGTTATATGTGCCAAAACCTATCTTATCAATAAGCTTGCTTCTGTAATGGTCGCCCTTAAGCTTTGTGATAAGCTTTGTGAGCACAATACCTGCACCTGCGGCAGGGTTGGGTCCTGAGGTACCGCAGAAAATCGCGCCGTTTATTTCACTGCCGTATTTGAAGGCATAGGCTCTTGCCACAAAGGAGCCCATAGAATGACCGAAGAATATAAAGGGCTTACCTTCGTTTTCATCCTTTGCGATAAGTGAAAGCTTATGACAGTCCTCAACAAAGCTTTTCCAGCCTTCTTTCTTACCGAAATAGCCGAGCTCGTTTTCATTCTTCACACTCTGACCGTGACCAAGGTGGTCGTTGATATAAACTGCTATGCCGTTATCGCAAAGCACTGATGCAAATTTCTCGTATCTTTCAAGATGCTCTGCCATACCGTGTGCAATCTGAAAAACAGCTCTGATCTCACCCGATTCAGGCAGATAAGAAGCGCAGTGAATATCGGCAAGACCGGACACCGAGGCGAATGTAAACTCTTTTTTTATAAATGACATACTATTTCCTCCTTGTATGCATAATATTTCAACTATGATTATAGCATAATATGAAGAATAAATTACATAAATAATTGTAATTTTCACACGTCAGAATAAACAAAATTTGAGATATTTTTTTGACAACAGCCGTTTTTTCACCACAAAAGCAAGGTCAGTCCGTTTATTTGGACTGACCTTTAAAATTTATCGAACATTTGTCTTGACTTTTGAAATTAACGTGCTATAATTAAATCAAAGATAAAGAACGTATGTTCGACAAACGGAGGTAAATTATTATGTTTGCAAATTTAGAATCCTTTTCAATTTTCTTTTTCATAAGCCTTGCTTTTATTGTGCTTGCTATCGTTTTTGAGGATAAGCTTGTTGCTCTCGAGAAAAAATACGACAAGAAAAGAGCTGCAAAGCGTCAGGCTGAAAAAGCTGCTGCAAGAAACACTGCCGCATCAGTCAGACATTGCCCTACTCAAAGGGTGGCGGCAAAAAATAATACCGCTCCCAAAAGAACAAGAAGCAATATCGCTGCATAGGCTTACACCGAGAACTCACAGAAAAGCTTTGATAAATTCAATACTTTTACAAAAAAGGCTAAAAGTCCCCTTCTCTTGACTTTTATGCCCTTTTTTTGTATAATATTTTGTTGAAATAGAATCTTTCAGGAGGAATATCCTATGTCAGATAACAAACGTTACTGTATGGGCTGTATGAAGCCCCTTGACGACCAGGCTATTATCTGCCCTCACTGTCATTACAGCACAGGTGTGCTCAACAAATCCTCATATCTTGAGCAGGGATCAATTATCTGTGACAAATACCTTATCGGAAAAGCTCTCGCCACGTCCAATGACAGCGTTATCTATATCGGTCTTGACAAAACAACCGAGCAGCCGGTTACGGTTTATGAGTTTTTCCCGAACAAAATTGCATCAAGAGATGAATACGGCACAATCAGCGTTTCGGATGAAGAAAAAACACAGCTGTTTGACACCTGTCTTCAGAGCTTTTCAGGCTTGTGGAGAGGCATAAAAATGTTTGACGATGTCAAATGTATCCCTCATATTATTGATATTTTCAGAGATAACGGCACTGCCTACGCAGTTGCCGAGCATAAGGAAACCGTTGCTTTAAAGGACTATTTTGCAAAAACAAAAAAGCCTCTTCCTGCAAATAAGGCAGTTGCTGCATTTCTACCTCTGCTTAATGCCCTTAAGCTTCTTCACAATGCAGGCATTGTTCACGGTAATATTACCCCTTCAACCATTCAGGTCGGCGCTGACGGCAGGCTTAATCTCATCGGCTTTTCAATTCCCCAATGCCGTTCCGATATTCCCGAGCTTGCTTCAAAGCCCGTTTCAGGCTTTTCTGCCCTTGAAATCTATCAGGGCGGTACTGCAAGGTCACAGTCTGACATATACTCCGTTATGGCTGTTATGTATTATTCGATCACCGGAATTGTTCTGCCCAGAGCTACGGAGCGTGTAAGCAACAGCAAGCTTTCCATACCCACGGCTGTCGCACAGTCTATGCATCCTTCGCTGCTCAATGCGTTTTCACGTTCTCTTGCAGTTCATCCCAATAACAGACTTAATAAAATTGATGAGCTTATAACAATGATCAAGGAAGCAAAAAATGCGAACCATACTCCTGTCGGTGCTCCTGCCGCAAGAAAGCCTGCCGCTGCGGCAGTTAATCCCGCTCAGGCAAAGGTAACGGAAAAAGCCGAACCGACCCCGAACAGCCAAGCCGCTGACCGTTACAAGGCTCCCGGGTACGGCAATGAGGAAACAGCCGCCTTTACTCCCCCGAAGCAAGCGCCGATTCCGAATCAGCCTTCCGTACAGAGCCGTGAGCAGAAGCCTCAGGAGGAAAACGACTACGACGAAGATAAAGACGACACATTAGTTTCACGCAAGGATATTCCTCTGCCTATGCTTGGTGCTCTCACCTGCATCGCCGTTGTCATTATCTGCTTTATCCTCTTTGTTGTTCTTTACTCAACGGTGCTGTATAAAAATATGAATGTTCCTTTCCTTGACAATATGCTTTCATCCATAACCTTCCTTCCGATGAACAAGGAGGATGAAGCTGACAAGATTCCCAATTTCGACAACAGCGATAACAAGGCAACAACAAATGAACAGACTTATGTAACCGTACCTGATTTCACAAAATTCACCGAGGATTACATCCGCGGTAACGACTATTTCCAGAATAACTTTGTTATAACCTACAGACGGGAGTCAAGCGAAAAGGTTGATGTAAACGGCATCATAAGTCAAAGCATCGCCGAGGGTGAAAGTGTTCCGACAGGAACAAGAATAACACTCGTTGTAAGCACAGGACAGCCTGAAATCATTGTTCCAGATGTATACGGAAAGACCTTTGCCGAAGCAGAAAAAGAACTGAAGAAAGCAGGCTTCACCGTTACAAAAGAGATTATCGAAAATCTTGACGGCAAGCCGGCAGATACTGTTTCAAATATGAGTATTGAGCCCGGCACCGGAGCTTCAAAGGGAACTGAAATCATACTCTATGTATATGACAAGCCTGAAGAAGAAACCACTGAGGAGATTACGACCGAGCCCTCAACCGAGCCCTCAACTGCCCCATCAACCGAGCCTTCAACCCAGCCTTCTACAGAACCTTCGACTCAGCCCTCAACTGAGCCGTCTACCGAGCCCTCAACTGAGCCGTCAAGCCAGGAAGAATCGACAACTGCAGAAGCTGTCGAATAAAAAAATAAGTTTTTTTCAAAAACATATTGACTTTCTCGGGTGTATGTTGTATAATAACAAAGCACTTGAGAAAGTGATATATCGCGGAGTGGAGCAACCCGGTAGCTCGTCGGGCTCATAACCCGGAGGTTGCAGGTTCAAATCCTGTCTCCGCAACCAAAAAAGAAGTAACTTTTGTCTACCAAAAGTTACTTCTTTTTTTATCCAAGCCGCAGGCTTGGCATATCATCACGCGTCAGCGTGTATCTCATCAGCTCCTTTGGAGCTGTATATCATCACGGCAAAGCCGTGTATAATTCCTCCTGCGGCTTGATGATATACAACACTGCGTGTTGATGATATGCAATTCCTTCGGAATTGATGATATGCAAGGCTTCGCCTTGATGTATTTGCGAAAATGTGGTATAATACCTAAAAGAGGTGATGATAATGCGTAAAGAAATAGAGATAAATGGTTGTGTTGAAATACCTTGTG
The DNA here is from genome assembly GCA_045537485.1 of Acutalibacteraceae bacterium. Classification (GTDB taxonomy): domain Bacteria; phylum Bacillota; class Clostridia; order Oscillospirales; family Acutalibacteraceae; genus UBA6857. The sequence continues at coordinate 29,808 of JAZSPQ010000061.1, forward strand.
AAGTTTCAATAGATGAATTTACAGATGCCTTTATCCAATGGATTGAATCAAAAGGTTGGTATTTTGGTGGCGGATTTAATGAAATTGTTGACGGGTATTATATAAATCCTGACGGAACAAAAGGTAAATCCGTTCTTGAAGATTAGTGCTACACTACTTTTGCTTACTTTTACCCCTACTTATACACCGTTTGGTTACCCTTTTGCAGAATGAAGTGCTCACCTATGGGTGGGTACTTTTTTTATATCCATCAGCGGTTGAAAAACAGCTCACTTTATGATACACTTTTATATCATCGCACTTTTAGGAGATCACAATGAAGAAAAAGCTTGTAATTATACTCGTTATTTTTATTTCAGTGGCTATTCTTTGGGCTTGGGCTGTTCGTGACACCTTCAGCTTTAAGGTTACGGAATATACGATTACCGACAATAATTTACCCGAAAGTTTTTCAGGATTCAGAATCACTCAGATTTCTGACTTACATAATGCGCAGTTCGGCGAAAATAACAGCAATCTCATCACAGCACTTGAAAATACACAGCCTGACATTATAGTTATCACCGGAGATATTGTTGACTCACAGCACACCGATATTTCAGTAGCAGTTGACTTTGCAAAAAATGCAGTTAAGATTGCTCCCACCTATTATGTAAACGGCAACCACGAGGCTTGGCTTGGTGAGGACTATGAAATACTCAGGGAAAAGTTGGACTCAGCAGGAGTTATACTGCTCGAAAACGGGTCCGCAGCCATAGAAAGAAATGGCGAATTTATTACCCTTTCAGGTATTGATGACCCTGTTTTTCTCAATCCTTATGCCGATGACAGCGGTTTTGTTTCAGAAAAGCTCTGCGAGTTGAAAAAAGATACTGAAGGCTACAGCATTTTGCTCTCACACCGCCCCGAGCTTTTTGATGCTTATACCGATTGCGGCTTTAATCTTGTTTTCAGCGGACACGCCCACGGCGGTCAGATAAGACTCCCCTTTTTAGGCTCTGTGTTTGCCCCCGGGCAAGGCTTTTTTCCCGAGTACGATAAAGGTGTTTTTGCAGATGGCAATACCACTATGATTGTAAGCGCCGGTCTTGGTAACAGCGTTATCCCCTTTCGTTTTAACAATCAGGCAGAAATAGTCACTGTTGAGCTTTCAAGGTCTTGATTTAATACTGCTCATACTGTATAATAATACCACTTGAGAAAAATAAGGAGAATTTTTCCTAATTCACAGAAAAACTAACGAGGTATTACAATGATTTATAAGAATTTTAAAGACAAAAAGCTTTCTGCCCTCGGCCTGGGCTGTATGCGTCTTCCGACTGTTGAAGGTAATGACGCTCAGATTGACGAAAAGCGTACCGCCGAAATGGTGGAGTTCGCCATAAAAAACGGCATCAACTATTTTGATACTGCCTGGGGCTACCACAGCGGGCAATCTGAACCGGTTATGGGTAAAATTCTGAAAAGCTTCCCCAGAACTAGCTTTTATCTCGCCACTAAGTTCCCGGGCTATGACCTTGGAAACATGGGTAAGGCTCAGGAAATTTTTGAAAAACAGCTTGAGCGCTGTCAGGTTGATTACTTTGATTTTTATTTGATACACAGTCTTTGCGACTCAAACATCGACGCCTATCTCGATACAGATAAAAAGTACCGCGATGTGGAATATCTTGTAAAAGAAAGAGAGAGCGGAAGAATAAAGCATCTTGGCTTTTCAACCCACGCCAATCTTACTGATCTTAAGCGTTTTCTTGAAGCCTACGGCGATAAAATGGAATTTTGTCAGATTCAGCTCAACTATCTTGATTGGACTCAGCAAAATGCAAAGGCACAGCTTGAAATGCTCAGAGAGTATAACATCCCCATCTGGGTTATGGAGCCGGTAAGAGGCGGCAAGCTCGCAACTCTCGAAGATAAATACTCCGTTATGCTCACTGCCTTGCGCCCCGAGGAGAAAATACCTGCTTGGGCTTTCAGATTCATCCAAACATTTGACGATGTTGTTGTTACCCTTTCGGGTATGTCAAGCTATGAACAGCTTAAGGATAATATTGAAACCTTCAGTGAGGAATTGCCCCTTAATACAAAGGAGTGGCACACTATACTCAAGGTTGCCGACGGTATGCTTGAAAAGAAGGCTCTCCCCTGCACCTCCTGCCGTTACTGCACCTCATACTGTCCTGTGCAGATAGATATTCCCTCTATGATTGAGCTTTATAACGAGCATTGCTTCTCAGAAGACGGTGACAAAGCACCCGTGGCTGTTTCTGCCGTTGATGAGGGCAAGCGCCCCTCAGACTGTATCGGATGCAGAAGCTGTGAAGCGGTCTGTCCTCAAAAAATAAAAATTGCAGATATGATGAGCGATTTCACCTCGAGGCTTTGATATGAATGTTTTAAACAAAGACCTGATGCGCAGTATTGAACTGCTGAAAGACGGCAATTTCACCTGCGTACTCGTAAAAAATGACAGTATCTTCACAAGCAAAGAGCGAGGTGTTAAACCTATCCTGGCTTTTTTGGAGAATTCCGATTGTGACTTTACCGACTACTCGGCGGCTGATAAGATTGTGGGCAAAGCGGCGGCATTCCTTTATGTGCTTCTTAGAGTCAAAAGAGTATTCGCCTTAACCGTAAGTGAGCCTGCAGCCTTTGTTTTGGAAAAGTACGGCATAGAGATTACTTATGAAAATCGGGTGAAGGCTATTCGCAACAGAACAAACACCGGATTTTGCCCTATGGAACAGTCTGTTATTGATATTGACTCCCCTGACGAAGCTTTTTATGCAATAAAAAAGAGGCTCAGCGAACTGCAAAGCCAATAAAAAAGACAAGGTGCTTTAATCTCAATCATTGATTAAAGCACCGTTTTTTTCGGTTAGCGGAAATATTCCGATATCACACCGTATACTTCGCTGAAGACTGTCTGAGTTATAATAAGCTTCTCATCGACTGCATTTGCCGCTGACGCACTGTAAGCAATAAGAATTATCGCTATTGCAACAACAGCAATCAGCGCAATGATGATAAACAAGCTTCTGTTTGAATTCTTCTGCCCCGAACCCTCCGACTGTCTTTTTTGAATCTGAGGAGGATAATAGCCTGAATTATTGTTTATAACTTGCGGTGTCTGATAACCGACTCTTCCATTTTGAGCTCCTGAATTATTATAGCTGTTATTCAGGGGTGCTCCGCCACCTGTGGGTACGGTTCTCTGCTGAAAATTGCCGGTAACAGGTGTGTTACCGCTCTGCTGCCATTTGTTGTTTGTCATTGCCGCAGCTGTTTCACCGTTATTCGGACCAGAGTGCACAAAAGACCTTTCTGCACCAAACCCGGCAGCGGCTGTACTCTTCTGCTGAGGTGCCGATGAAAAATTATTTGCCGCCGCAATAGCTGATAATGCATTTTTCAGCGCAGCGGGCGTAGCAAAACGGTCTTTCGGATTATGGGCACAGGCAGTTAATATTATATTAGTCATTCTTGCGCTTGCATTAACAGGAGCAGGTAATGCTTCACCTGAAAGACGTCTGTCAACGGCAATTTTTCTGTCACTGTACTGGAGCTGCTCTGCATGGGGGTCAATAAAAGGAAGACGGTTGTTATTAAGGAGCTTATAAAGAACTATACCTAAGGAGTAAATATCAACAGTTGCATCGTATTTCTTACCAACCGCAACCTCGGGTGCCATATAGTTGAAGGTACCCTTGGAGGATAAGGCACTGCTCGTTTTTTCAAGCTGTTTTGCGATGCCGAAATCACCTATTTTATAGTCACCGAAGGACGAAATGAAGATGTTTTCCGGCTTTATGTCACGGTGGATAACATTTTTCCGTGCACACAGCTCAAGAGCAGAGCAAATATCCATACCGAGCTTTGCAACATCCTTTTCAGTGAACTGACTTTGATTATCTGCAAGAAATCTGACAAAAGGAGTCAGAAGCTCCATTCTTATGAAAATATCCCAGCCTATGCCGTCCTTCTTTTCAATAACCTTATAGTCCTCAACGGAAACGATATTAGAAGTGCCCTTCATTGATTCCATAAGCTTGATTTCGTTTATAAAATCGCTGACGATTCCCTGAAGATAGGTTTTTGCACCTGATTCACTCATACCCTCTGCACGCAGTGATTCAATCTCTGAATCGCTTTTAGGTACGGTTATAACCTTAATTGCGGCGTAAGTTGTCAGCTCGCTATCCTGACGCACTGCTTTATAAACCTTGCCGAAGCCACCTTCGCCAATTTGTTCAACAATTTGCCAATCGGGCCATATTGTAGGTAACAGCTCAATACCCATAGCAAAGCTCCTTTCATCAACAGTTCCCTTCATATCTTCAAAGGCTATAGATATACATCTAATCTATGATAACATACAATTTACAAAATAGCAATAATAAAAGCAAAAAATCAGCACCGAAGTGCTGATTTCGAGTTTATTATTCAGTTATCTTTGTGAAATTATTAATCCCAATAGCTCTCTGCAAGATACCATTTGCCATCGTATTTGACTACAGTAACAAAAAGATCAACTTTTTCATCATCTCCGCCACCTTTAACGGTAACTGCAACCTCATATTCATAGCCTTTAGTAAGTTTATCGTCATCGAAATCGATATCATAGAATTCCAAACCATATTTCATCTCATCAACATAATCCTCAAGATCATCCTTGTCCCATTCTTCCTTTTCCTCGATTTTATACTTGATGCTGAACTTATCGGTATCGAGTTCTTCTTCCATATAATCATAGAATTCTTCTATTTCTTCTTCAAAAGCATCTTCCAGATCTTCATGAGCTTTGTCAGCGAGATCAACTATGTAAGGGGCAACTATCTTTACAATAGCTTCCGGATTTTCCTTATCATAAGCCTTGATAAACTTTTTAATAATCTTATCTGATCCTCCTGAGAAAAGGCTTGAGATAAGTACGATCACAACAACGAGCGCAACAACAGCAATGCCAACCTTGATAAGGTTGCTCTTATTACCGTTCTTGACACCGTCAACAACACCCGATAAGGGGTTAGCTTTCTTGGCAGGTGCCTGTGTTTCGGGTAAAGCACTTCCGCAGTTACCGCATATAACAGCACTGTCATCCATCATTGTTCCGCAATTTCCGCAAAATTTTGACATAATTTTTCTCTCCTTAAAATAAATTTTGTTTTTATTAGTCTACATATTTATCGTTTGTAACTGCATTCGGTGACATATAATAGCTGTGGAGATACCACTTGCCGCCATACTTAACAGCTACAACAGATATATTTACATCGTGCTTTTCGCCACCCTTTTTGAAAGTAGCTTCGATTGTCATTGAAACAGCCTTCTTAAGCTTTTTATCCTCGAAATCTTCATATGCTTCATAGGATTCTTCAATATCCTTAAGATGGTCTTCACCGTAAACGTCTACATCAACGATATCGTATTTGATGCTGTATTCTTCTGAGCCGATTGCTTCATCCATGAATTCCTTATAGTCATCGAATTCATCCTTAATATCATCTTCCCAGTCGCCTTCGTCCATTTCTGACTGCCATGAACCTTCTTCTACATCACCGAATCTGAATTCAGGGATGAGCTTTACGATTGATTCAGGCTTATCCTTATCGATAGCCTTGATGACCTTTTTTGCAACTCTTTCATAGCCGGGAGCTGAGAAAAGACTGATAATAAGAACAAGAATAACAACAGCCGCAACAAGAACGATACCGCCCTTTACAATGCTGTTCTTATCACCGCTTTTAATACTGCTGATGATTCCGGTAACCTTGCCGAGAGCAGCTTTAACATCAAACTTGCCGCCTTTCTTGGCTGCAGGAGCTTCTTGCTCAGTTAAGGGTGCACCGCAATTTCCGCATACTGTTGCAGCATCGTCCATTACTGTGCCGCAGTTTCCGCAAAATTTTGACATAATTTTTTCCTCCATTTTAAAACGTTTTTATTAACCTTAATTACCGCACAAGAGCTTAAACTCTCGCGCCGCATTCAGTACAAAATACCATACCTTCAGTGAGAACCTTGCCGCAGTTTGAGCAGGTCTTCACCTGAGGTTGCTGAACCGGTGCTCTTGCCGGTGAATATGTATCCTGCAAATCAACATTATTCAAGTTTATAGCAGGAGCTTCATTCTGCTGACCCATAACAAGCTTTGAAGCATCGGCAAGATCTATATCATCGGGAATTGAATCCTCTATAACAGGCTCGGTCCGGGGAACTGCCGGCTGAGGAGCAGGCTGCTGAGGAAAGCTCTGTACCGGGGGTTGAGGTACATATGCAGGCTGAGGGTCAACAGGAACCTGAGCAGGCTGCTGAGCCATTTCCGGCATACGGAATCCGCAGCTTGTGCAGAATCGCATTCCCTTTGCTACTGCGTTGCCGCACTGAGGGCAAATAACAGTATTTGAATTTGCCGTAGGTGCCGGCTTGGGTGTGGGTGTTCCGCAATTACTGCAGAAAGCAACGTTCAGGGAAACATTTTCACCGCAAGTGGGACAGGTAACAATACCCTTGATATCCCTAATCTGAGCCTTGATATCTGCAATTCTCTTTTCAGATTCTTTAACAGCGTTAACAAAAATCGCAAAACTCTCCTCACAGTCATTGCTGTGATTTGCACAATAGAGTCTGCCGATCTGAAGATATGCATTGTTGATCTTAGCCTCTTCTTCGTTAACAGCGGAGTTAAGCCTGGAAATCTCTGTCATATCTCTTGTTTTCTGTGCGGCAGATGATGTTACATCAGTAATTTTTTTTGATATGTCGTCAAAAAAAGCCATATCTATCCTCCTTTTAATTATGCAGTATTAATGAATAGTTATACAATCTCACTAATAGATGTATTATATCATTTAAAGCAATAAAATGTCAACGGAATATGTCACAAAAATGAAATTCGTTAATATATATAGATTTTCTTGTCGTATTTTGACAGTGACACTATTATTTGAAATACATATAAAGCTGACACTTTATCATACCGTTATACAGCTTTCTGCGTTTATCTGCCTTTCTGCCGAAGAAAATTTCAAAATCTTCACCGGGACTGATGATATTGTATGCCCAGCCTCTCTCGGGAGTGAAGCATTTACCCATAGTCTTATATAAATCTTCAGCCTGTTTAAGATCTAAAAGTCTTTCGCCGTAGGGAGGGTTACAGATAACAGTACCTTTTTCGGTCTTTTTCTTAAAGTCCTTGATATCGCACTTTTCGAAAGTGATATATTTATCCACGCCCGCCCTCTTAGCGTTGGCAAGCGCTATTTCAAGGCTTTTTTCGTCAATATCGGAGCCGTAGGCAACGAACTGACTGTCACTAAGAGCAAGTGAACGGGCTCTTTCTCTCTCCTGCTGCCATACTGCTTCGGGTATCTGTTCCCATCTTTCGGCAGTAAAGTTGCGGTTAACACCGGGAGCAATGTTATTGACCATCATTGCGCCCTCAATAAGAATGGTTCCCGAACCGCACATAGGGTCATAAAGGGTATGATAGGGTCTGAGCCTTGCAAGACAGCACAGCGATGCTGCAAGAGTCTCTTTCATAGGTGCACCGTTGGATTCAATGCGGTATCCCCTCTTGTGGAGTCCGTAGCCTGATGTATCAAGCAGAAGACTGACCTTATTTTTCATTATGGAAAACTGTATCTGATGTATCGGACCTGTCTCCTCAAACCATGAAATACCGTATTTGCCTTTCAGCCTTTCAACAACCGCCTTTTTGATAATCGACTGACAGTCACTGACACTGAAAAGGGCACTGTTGAGTGAGTACCCCTTTACGGGAAACGCATCATATGCGCCAATCCACTGCTCCCAGGGAAGAGCCTTCGTTCCCTGAAAAAGCTCCTCGAAGGAAAGTGCATCAAAGCTGCCCACAAGTATCTGTATTCTCTCAGCGTAGCGTGAGCATACATTAGCTCTTGCAAGAAGATTCTCATCTCCCTCAAAAAGCACTCTGCCGTTTTCAGAAATAACGTTTTCTGCCCCTAGCTCCTTCATTTCGTCGGCAATAAGCTTTTCAAGACCAAGCAGACAGGGAATTACAAACTTAATCTGCATATTTTACCTACTTTCTGATTCTATGATGATAAAGGTTTTATAAATACAAAAATCCGCCGGCTTTTACACCGGCGGAGAAATTATATCATATTAAAAACAATAAATCAATCAACATCGGGAATAATTAAGCCGTAGCCGCCCTCGTTTCTTGCATAAACAACACAAATTTTATCGTTTGCGCTGTTTAAGAACACATAAAAACGGTGGTCGAGAAGATTCATCTGCAAAATAGCTTCGTCAACACTCTGAGGCTTGAGCACAATTTCTTTTGAGCGGACAACATCATAATTATCCTCAGGCTCAAAGCTCTCGATTGCTTCGTAAGCGTCGAAGGCTCCTGAGCGCAGCCTCTTTTCGACCTTTGTTTTGTTTTTGCGAATCTGACGTACAATGGAATCTGCACAGCGGTCAAGAGCATCGTTCATATTCTGGGCTCTTTCCTGTGAACGGAAGAACATTCCTTCATGAATAATTGTAACCTCAACGATCTGCTCGTTTTTTTCAACCGTTGCGGTTATCTTTGCCTCAGCATCTGAGCCGAAAAATTTCTCAACCTTTTTAAGGCGCTTTTCTGCTCTTTCCTTGAATGATTCTCTGGGTGTGCATTTTCTGCCGATAACTGTAATTTTCATATCGTCAGCTCCTTTCTATATTAAACTTCCTTCCGGAAGAATTTTGAAAAGGTACTATCTTTATAGTTGTAGTATAGCACATTTAAACATAAAAATAAATAGTTTTGTAAAAATTTTATCTATTTTTTATAATAAATTTCAGTTTTCTCGGATATCTCAACTATATTTTATCTCACGCCCTAATAATCTTCAGTATTCTGGTTCTTCATTATGTAACTTCTGTGCCATATATATTCATCGCAATAATCCTCACCGTGTAAAGCTGCATACTCCCGCATAAGCTCAAAGCACTGCTTTTTATATTCCTCCAGCATTTCCAAAGAAAGCTTGTCTGACGGCATTTTTTTGCTGTATTTCTCATAAAACCACAGACCGAAAAGTGCATTGTCAAGTCTGTTTTTCAACAGCTCTTCACTATGCGGCATAAAATCACCCCGAAAATTTTTCTGATATATTTTATGCAGAAAAGCGTTAATATGTTCATAAAAAATTAGTGCCCCAAATAATTTGAGGCACTGAAATTTATTATGCTGTGTATTCTGCGTATATCCTGTTAACGATTTCGTTCATTTCTCCGAGGTGTTTTTCGATTTCGCTCACCAGCTTAAACTGATTTCTTGCTCTTACCAGGTTATGGTCATGGTATGCTGTTCTGAAATAAACATCTCCGTCAAGATAGTCCGTAAGGAAGCGTACACCGCACTCAAAGGTCATAAGCTTTGCAGCGAAGGCAAGATGCTCAATTTCAGCCTTTGTAAGGCTCTTTGCGCAGGAGCTTAAAAATCCCTTGGTATAGCTTTCAAACAGCTCAAGAGAAATGCCCACGTTATCAAGATTATCGTCATCCTCAACGGTGGTATTGCCGCCGAAACGGATAGCATCACCGAAATCATAAAGAGAAAAGCCGGGCATAATGGTATCAAGGTCGATAACGCAAATGCTTTCATTGGTCTTTTCGTCGAAGAGTATGTTATTAAGCTTAGTGTCGTTATGCGTAACACGCAGAGGAATAAGTCCCTTTTCGTAAAGATCAATAACAATCTTCGCATCCTCTTTACGGCTTAAGGCAAAGTCAATTTCCTCTTTAACAAGCTTCGCTCTTCCTGCTTTATCCTGTTCTATTGCAATTTCAAGGTTTGCAATACGGTTAGGTGTGTTATGGAAATCCTTAATGGTTTCATGAAGCTTATCCATAGGATAACCGCTCAAGCGGTTAAGGAATAAGCCGAAGCTTCTGCCTGCACCCTCAAAGAAGGATTTATCCTTAATTACGTTGATAGTATAAGAATTATCAACAAAATTATAGATTCTCCAGCATTTACCCAGATGAAACAGATAGTTTTTATCGTTGTTAGCCTTAAGAAAGGTGAGAGTTTCTCTTTCCGGGTTTCCTCCATCCTTTTCAATCTGAGTTCTGAGATAATCAGTTACACCGACAATATTTTCCATAAGCTCGGCAGGATTCTTGAAAACATGGGTATTGATACCCTGAACAAGATATTTCTTAAATCTGGCTTTGTCAACAAAAATTACAAGATATGTGGAGTTTATGTGTCCGTCGGTGAAGGTATCTAACGAATAGAACTCCCCTTCGATATTAAAATGTCGGCATACCTCAATTATTTCTTTTTCCAATGTATTCATCTTTCTGTCACCTTTCAATCCTGTGTTTTTTCAAGATAGTATATTCTTGAATCATTATCAAGAATAATTCTGCTGTCGCTGAAATTAAATCCGCTGTAATTAAAGAGCTGCTTTGCCTTGAAGCCTGAATTCATCAGCATATCACCGCCGATGGTGTATTCTTCCTTCTCGTTTCTGATTTTGATTGTGTCGCAAAGGAAGTCGAAGAGCTTACCGTCTTCAACGTCCAGCTTCTTGGGCAGGGGTACGTTGATGATGTCGCCGAACTTCTTAAGAGGAAGAAGCTGAGGACGTACGCAAAGATGATATGTTGCATCCTCGTCAAGGTTAACCATTTTGATAACATCGTTACCCCAGTTGGGCATAACTCTGTTTACAAAGTAGCCGTACATAGCTTCGCTCTTATCTGCTGCAGTTATCTGCCACATTGCTCTGTCATCCTTAAAGATATCGCCGATTCTTGAGAATTCACCGAACTGAAGAAGTCTGCGGTGCTGCTTATAATATTCAATCTGCTTTTTAACGCAGGCTCTGTCCTGCTTTGAGAGCATTGTAACATCAAGCTCATAACCTAAAAGTCCGAAGGCAGAAACATTGAAGCGGTGTTCAACAGTGGAATGTCTGAAATTAGCAAAGCTGTATGCTGCTGCAACGTGCATTGTCATAACAGACTGGGGGTAACCGTAGGAGGTACCTGTCTGAATATACATTCTGTCGAGGGGGTCAGTGTTGTCACTTGTCCAGCACTGAGGCATATAGCAGAAGGTTGCAAGGTCAAATCTGTTACCGCCGCTTGAGCAGGCTTCAAAGAGGATTTCGGGGAATTTGTTGGTAAGTGAATCCCAGATTTTGTAAAGACCGAGAATGTATCTGTGGAAGTATTCGCCGCTCTTTGCATCCTTGCGTCTTGAGAACACGTCGGAGAACTGACGGTTATTATCCCACTTGATATAGGAAATGTTACCGTAACGGAATACATCTGTCATTGTGTTGATGATATATTCAACAACGTCATCTCTTGTAAGGTCAAGAGTGAGCTGATTTCTGCCCTGTGACGGTGTGTATTTATCGGTGGTCATAGCCCAATCCGGATGCGCTCTGTAAAGGTCACTGTCAGGGTTAACCATTTCAGGCTCTACCCATAAACCGAACTTGAGGCCCATATCGTTGACCTTCTTTGCAAGACCGTCAATGCCGCTGGGGAGCTTCTTTTTGTTAACATACCAGTCGCCAAGACCTGCCTTATCGTTGTTTCTCTTGCCGAACCAGCCGTCGTCAAGAACAAACATTTCAGCGCCTAAATCCTTTGTTGCTGCGGCAATGTCGAGAATTTTCTTCTCTGTGAAGCTGAAGGTTGTTGCCTCCCAGTTGTTAACAAGGATGGGACGCTCTCTGTCCTTCCAATAGCCTCTTACGATATGCTCCTTAACAAAGAGATGCATATTCTGACTCATACCGTTGAGACCCTCATGGCTGAAGGTCATAACGCTTTCGGGAGTATCGAAGGTCTCCCCTGCCTTAAGATGCCACTCAAATTCAAAGGGGTTGATACCGTTCTGAATTCTGAGAAGACCGTGAGTACCGATTTCTGTTCTTGCGATATGGTTACCCGAATAGACAAGGTTGAAGCCGTAGCAGTTACCGCTGTGTTCGTTACATTCCTCTTCTCTGATTGCAAAGAAGGGATTGTGTCTGTTTGAGGAATAGCCTGCGATTGAGCCTACGGAACACTCACCTGATGTGAGTCTGTGCTCGTTCTTATATCTTTCTCTTGCCCAGGCACCGTCAAAGGTAAGCATTACATAGTTACCTCTCTGAAGGTCGAGCTGCATACTCATAAGGTTGTGGATTTTTATGGTTTCCTTGCTCTTGTTTATAAGTCTTGCGCTTCTTGTGATAACATTGCAATCCTCAAAAACGGTGTAGATAAGATGAAGCTCTGCACCGAGTACGGTATCCTCAGTAACAACGGTAAGAGTATCGCTTTCACCGTAGCTTGAGGGAAGTCCGTTAAGAATGGGCTTTACCTTTGTAACCGATGCACTCTTAAACTTGAAGTCTGTGGTGAAAACATCGTCGTGTGAGGTAAGCTGCATAGCGGGAAGTCTGTAATCGCCTTTACCGTAGGCGGAGTATTCAAGAGCTATATGGTCGAGTGAAAGGCTCTTATCCTCCTGACAGTAGTTTGTGCCGTTTGAGTAACCTGATGCATGCTTATCGTAGATGAAAGTAAAATCGTCTGTATTTCTTATTTTTCTGCCGTAATACATGCTTTCAAGCTGTCCTGTGGGAAGAGCTCTGAAAACATAACTGGTTTTCTTTGTCTGCAGATGAAAAACGTTGTTACTGTTGGTGTAAATCATTTTTTTCTCCGTTCTGCCGTAATCGGCTCGTTATTCGTATATCTTTTTACCGTTTCGGATATAATAATACTTTTATATTCTATACCAGATCAAAGAAAGTGTCAATATCAAAACACGCCGTTTCTGCAATATACGCCAAACACAAATATAAACAATTTGTTAAAATATTCTCCATACTTCGACTTGTATATGCCATAAAAATATGGTATTATTAAATAAATAATAAGTTAAGAGGTGGAAATATGGACAGAATTATTGTTGCTGATGATGAACTCAGAATCCGAAAGCTTGTTTCGGAATTCCTTATTAAATTCGGATACGATGTTATTGAAGCGGAAGACGGAGATGAAGCTTACCGCCTTTTCGAAGAAAACAAAAATAACCTGAGTCTTATTATTCTTGATATTATGATGCCCGGACTTAACGGCTGGGAGGTTTGCAGAAAGATAAGAGAAACCTCCAACGTACCCGTTATTATGCTCACGGCAAGGAGCCAGGAATTTGACGAGCTCACCGGCTATGAATCCGGCGCTGATGATTATGTCACAAAGCCCTTCAGCCCCACAATTCTCGTCAAAAGAGTCGAGGCTCTTTTAAGAAGAGCGAATCCGGTTGCCGCAAGCAATGAAAAGCAGTTTAATGAGCTTATATTCAACGACGACGCCCACGAGGTACGTCTTGACGGCAAAGAGGTTGAGCTTACGCTCAAGGAATATAATATCCTTAAAAAGTTTCTGGAGGCTCCAGGAAGAGTTTTCTCAAGAGAACAGCTCCTTGACAGCATATGGGGCTACGATTACTCAGGTGATATACGTACCGTTGACTCCCATGTTGCAAGGCTCAGAACAAAGCTCGGCGAATGGGGTAACCGTCATCTGAAAACCGTTTACGGCATCGGCTATAAGATTGAGGAATAAGGATGAAAAAATCATATAAAATTCACAACCTGAAAAGACGGTATTCAGAGATAAGCATCATTGCTATTTCTGTTTGTCTGGCAATTTTTTCCGTTATTCAGTTTGTATATATGGATGATATTTTTGTTTATGCAAAAAAACAGGATATGAAAACGGTAGCCGCAGAAATTGAGAAGCTCAATTTCGACGATGACAGTTACCTTACTACCCTTTCCGATTATGAATCAAACAACAATATTTATATTGAGATTTATTCCCCCAGAGATAAGCTGATTTATACCACCCGAAGCAACGAGGCTGTTTACGACAAAACGGAAAGCTCTGTTACTGTTGAGCTTAAGCCCCGCATTATGAAAATCCTGTCTCATACTGAGCTTGAGGACGGCAGCTATTTTGAGATCAGGCAGGAATATTTCGCTACGGCTGAATATATTGTTTACGGCACATTTTTCGGAGATAAAATGGGACTTGAAATATATAGTCCCATTGACGTCATAAAAGAAAACGCAAACATTGCTTCAAATGCCCTGTTTGCGCTGAGCGCCTTTATACTGTTGGCTATTTTTATTGTTTCAACTTATTACGCCACTCTTTTCACCAATCCCATCAGGCAGATAACACGGACAACAAAAAAGATTGCTAAGCTTGATTTTGACGAAAGCTGTCCCAGATTCAGAATTAAAGAGCTTAATGAGCTGAGTGAAAATATAAATATTCTTTCACATCGACTGAACAATGCTCTTAATGAACTGAAAAGCGAAAACCGCCAGCTGGAAAGTGATATTCAGATTGAAAGAAAAGCGGAAAAATCAAGACGCAGCTTCATTGCAAATATGTCTCATGAGCTTAAAACTCCCATATCCATTATTCAAGGCTACGCTGAAGGCATGAAATACGGCATCGGTTGCGACAGCACGGAAGAATTCTGCGATATAATCATCGAAGAATCCGAAAAAATGAACGATATGATTATCAAGATTATGGAATATCTGCAATACGGCTCCGGTGTATACGAGACAAATATGACCGATTTTAACATCAGAGAATTTCTTGAGAGCTGCATAATTTCAAACGATATTCTCATAAACAAAGCGCAGGCAACAGTGGCTGTTGAAGCAGATAAAAGCTTTGTGGGCCATGGCGACAGGGAGCTCCTGACCCATGTTTTCGGGAATTATCTTTCAAATGCTCTGACACACCTTGATTCTCACAGAAAAATCATTGTCAGCACCGTCGATAACGGTGAAAGCTACAGAATAACCGTTTTCAACACAGGTGCTCCCATACCGGGCAGTGATATTGCAAATATCTGGCAGAGCTTTTACAGAGCTGATAAGTCACACTCGAGAAAAGAGGGACATTTTGGATTGGGTCTTTCTATCGTTGCCACACTGCAGGAGCTTCACTCGCAGAAATACGGCGTTCGCAACAAGGAAAACGGTGTTGAATTCTGGTTTGATGTGAAAAAAGGCTCCTCAAACTGATATATAGCGTTAATAAGACAACTATCCCATATAAAAAACTGTTCTGTGTTTATTGGACACAGAACAGTTTTTTTATGTTATGTAATTAAAACTCAGCAAGGTTATCCGAGGTCATTTTTCTCTTGCCCTCTTCAATTTCGTGAATCATCTGAACGAGCTTGGTATTCACAGGTGTTTCAACACCGTACTTTTCGCCGTTTTTGGCAAAGTAGCCGTTAAGAATGTCAATCTCAGTCTTTTCACCCTTTTCAAGTGACTGCAAAGTTGAAGGCTTAACATCGGAATAAATCTTACCCACCATCATTACAACAAACTTACATATCGAATTGTAAATTTTGTTATTGCCCAATGCGAGCATCTTATATTCAAGCACTGCACCGTACTTGGGTACGTTAATCTTCATAGCCTTGGCTACTGCCATACCCTCTCTTGCAATATTCAGGAACAAGTCTCTTGCTCTGACATCTTTGAGGATTTCACCGAGTGTTTTGCCTGTAATACCCGCAACTGCGTTGATGCAGGAGTTAATGATAAGCTTTGAATACTGTCTGCGCTTGATTTCAAGAGTAATCTGTGTGGGAAGCACGCTCTTGAGCATTTCAGCAAAGACCTCAAGGGTTCTTGTGCTTCTTCCGTCAAGCATACCTACATAAAATTCACCGAGACTTGTCATTGTTACATTGTTGGGACCGTTTCTTGTTGCACCGAAGCCTATCATACAGCCCACAACCTTGTCTCTGCCGACGATCTGTCCGAGCTCATCGGTGAGAAGTCCGTTCTGCATACCTACAACAAGACCTTCCTCAGCAAGATAGGGCAACATCATTTCTGCGCACTCTGCCATATGATTATACTTTGTGGCGATAATGATAATATCAAATTTCTCATCACCGAATTCACTCACATCGCTATAGCATTTAAAATCGACCTTATGGTCACCCTTTGCGCCGTTGAGGATAAAGCCTTCTTCTTCGATAAGCTTTCTTGTGGAGTCACTGTGACACATAATTCTTACATCATAACCTGCCTCTTTCAGAAGCACTGCTACTGTTCCGCCGATTGCACCTGCACCGACAACTATTGTTTTCATTTCTGTTTCCTCCGTTAAAAGTTTCTTTTTCATTTAGAATACCCATAATGCATATTATACAGTATTTTTTAAAATTAATAAGTAAGTTTTTTACTTTTTTGTTAATTTAATAAAAAAGCTGTTTCGAACAGAGGCTTCAACGCTCTATAAAGTCTCTGTGTGCATAACCGTAATAGGTTCCGAATTGGTCGGTGTACTCAACATAATACCAGTTGCTGTCAGCAGAGCTTATACCTAAAACATAAACAGAGCCGCCGTCGGGAATGAGAAGGATAACATTATCCTTATTTTCCGTATCCGGTTCTCTTCTTAAATTAAGGTTATGACCCTCACCCACTGCTACCGCAGCATAAAATCTTGCGCTTACATCGAAATAGGTCACTCCGTCGGTATTTTCCGGTGCTGTGGTATCTTCTTCTTTATCAGCCGAAATGAAGGCTGTCTCTACCCAACCGTAGCAGTTGGTTCTCGGGCAGTAAACATATACCCAGTCGGCAGTTTTAGTTGTTCCGCCCTTGATTGTAAGAACTTCATCCTTAGAAGCTGCACAAACAGCATCATAGTTCTTAGCATCAGGACCTTTATAAATGGTCACAGAAGTAATATTAACATAATAATCAACATCGTTATAAAGCTTATCGGGCTCTAATCTGTCGGGAGCAGTAACGGTAACATTCTCGGAAGGCTTTGTGCTGCCCTCCTCTTTATCAACAGAGCTGTCAGAGTTGTTCCCGTCCTGAGCCTCATCACCGTAGCTGTCTTTATTTTCATCTTTATCCTCACCCTCATCCTGACTTGAGGATTCCTTATTAAAAATGTCGCTTTCAAAGAATTCGCCGTCTGTGACAAAATAGAAAATGCCCACGGCTATAACCATAACAGCCGCTATTATTGCAACCGTAACGGCAATTATCGGGGCTCTGCCTTTTTTCTTCGGCGGCTGAGGATAAGCAGCTCCCTCGTAATTATGCCCGTCACCATAACAGGTCTGAGGTGCTCCTCCGACGGGAGACTTCGGATAAGCCGTATAAGGGGCTTCGCCGTAGGCTTGTCCGTTATTTATGTAACCGACATCCGTGGCCTCCGACTGTCCGTCAGTATCTATATAAATGAAGCCTTCATCGGCTGAAGCCTGATTACTGTTATAATCCGATGCATAAGCCTGCTGCGGAAAGCTTGTTTCACCGGGTAATTTGTATCCGCAATAGGGACAGAACTTGTTATTTTCCTCTATCTTTTTTCCGCATTCTTCGCAAAACATAAAACTCACCTCTGCTGATAATTTTATTTAATGTTAACATATTGTAAAAGCTTTGTCAATTGTTGCTTCAGTACCCGTTTTTTCATAAAAAAAGCATCTCCGGAAATGCTTTTTAGACGATGCCTAAACCTGTATTTTCGGCAACAGAAATATTTTATCTGTCGAATAACCCAATATTTTTTCAGATTTTAAAAACAAAGCATTAACATATATACAATTTGTAAATTATTTATTTACATTTCATAAAAACTATCGACATTTAATATATTTGATGTTAGAATGTTTACAACATTTTTCTCAAAATGTGGAAAATCATAAAATCGCAAAAGGAGAGATATTCTTGAAAGCTGAAGAAAGCGTAAAAAATTATGCTGCTTCTGTCAGAATGTACACCAATTACACTGTCAGAGAAATCAAAAACATCTGTAAAACATTCGGTCCCAGGCCTGCAGGCTATGAGCCCGAAAAGCTCGCTCAGGAGCATCTTGCAGAAGAACTTAAAACCTGTGCAGACGAAGTAAAAATCGAACCCTTTAAGTTAGCTCCCAAGGCATTTATGAGCTGGATTACCGTTGACGGTATTCTCATTATCATCAGCGCCCTTCTCAGCTTCTTCGGGCTTCCTTACATTTCACTTGCCCTGTGTGCTTTTGCCGTTGTCTTTATGATCGGTGAATTCCTCCTCTATAAAGAATTCATCGACGGTATCGTTCCTAAGAAGACCTCACACAATACATACGGCGTTAAAAAGGCATCCGGCGAATTAAAACAAAGAATCATTTTCAGCGGTCACGTTGACTCATCATATGAGTGGACATATACCCACCTCGGAGGTAACATCCTTCTTTATATCTGCGGTGTGTTTGCTGTTGTTTCACTTGTTTTTGTGCTTGTTTCTTCCGCACTCAATACATTCGGTGTTCTTGAAGAAGGCACAACCGTTTATGCTATTTTCAAATACGGTCAGTTAATCGGTATCCCCGGCGGTATTCTTGCTATCGGTTTTGTTAATTTCAGACTTTGCGTAGAGGGTGCAAACGATAACCTTACAGGTGCTGTTGCATCAGTTGCAATTCTCAAATACCTCAAGGATAACGACATCAACCTTGAAAACACAGAAGTTATTGCCTTGTGCGCAGGCGCTGAGGAATCAGGTCTCAGAGGCTCAAAGGCCTTCTGCAAGGCTCATAAGGAAGAATTCAAGGATGTTCCCACAATTTTTGTAGGACTTGAAACCTTCAGAGATTATGAAGACATCGCTATTTATGAGCGTGATATGACAGGTACCGTTAAGATGGACGGCAGAGTATGTAAGCTTCTCAAGAGAGCAGGTCTTGATGCAGGTCTTGACCTTCCCTATTCATCAGTTTTCCTCGGAGCTTCCGATGCCGCTGCTGTTCAGCAGGCAGGTATCCCCGCAGTTACTCTTGCGGCTATGAATCCCGGCCCGCCGAGATATTATCACACAAGAACAGATACTGCCGATAATATGAATCCCAAAACTGTTGAAAAGTGCCTTGAAATTGCACTCAATGCTCTTTTCATCTATGACGAGAAGGGTCTCACAGACGAATATTAAGATTAACGATCCCCGACCGCTGAGTCGGGGATATTTTTATATCTTGCTAATATTGGATTTCTATTGACAAATACTATAAAAAATTGGTAAAATAATATGAATAAAATTCTTTTGAAAGGAAGATGAAAATATATGAATAAGGGCAAGTTTTATATAACTACCGCTATTGCATATACCTCAAGAAAGCCCCACATCGGCAACAGCTATGAAATCGTTTTAACTGATGCTATTGCAAGATATAAAAGACTTCAGGGCTATGATGTATTTTTCCTCACAGGCACCGACGAGCACGGTCAGAAAATTGAGGAATACGCAAAGGCTGCAGGTATCTCCCCCAAGGAGTATGTTGACAATGTAGCAGGTGAAATCAGAGGTATTTGCGATACCCTCAACACCACCTACGATAAGTTTATCAGAACAACAGACGATTACCACGAAAAGGTTGTTCAGAAGATATTTAAAAAGCTCTATGAGCAGGACGACATCTATAAGAGCGAATATGAGGGTCTTTACTGCACTCCCTGCGAATCCTTCTGGACGGAATCTCAGCTTGTAGACGGCAAATGTCCCGACTGCGGCAGAGAGGTTACAAAGGCTAAGGAGGAGGCTTATTTCCTTCGCCTTTCAAAGTATCAGAAGCAGCTTGAGGAGTACATTGAAGCAAACGACAACTTCATTTATCCCGAAAGCCGTAAGAAGGAAATGCTCAACAACTTCATCAAGCCGGGACTCCAGGATCTCTGTGTTTCTAGAACCTCCTTCAAGTGGGGTATCCCTGTTTCCTTTGATGACAGACACGTTATTTACGTATGGATTGACGCTCTTTCAAACTACATCACCGCTATGGGCTACGACCCTGACGGCAGCAGTGAGCAGTATAAGAAATACTGGCCTGCAGACGTTCACATCATCGGCAAGGATATAGTACGCTTCCACACAATCTATTGGCCCATTATGCTTATGGCTCTCGGTGAGGAGCTTCCCAAGCAGGTTTACGGTCATCCCTGGCTTCTTTTCGGTGAGGATAAGATGAGCAAGTCAAAGGGTAACGTTATCTATGCTGACGAGCTTTCAAAGCTTATCGGTGTTGACGCTACAAGATATTACCTTCTTTCTGAAATGCCCCACGCAAACGACGGCTCAATCTCATATTCAAACATCATCGAAAGATTTAACTCCGACCTTGCAAACACTCTCGGCAATCTTGTAAACAGAACAGTTGCCATGACAAACAAGTACTTCGAGGGTACTGTTATGAGCCCTGACTGCCCGGACGCACTCGACAATGAGCTTAAGGCTTTTGCTCTCGAAACCGTAAAGACCGTTGACAGCAAGATGGCTTCATATCACATCGCAGATGCAGTTGAAGCAGTTATCAACCTTGCTAAGCGTTGCAACAAATACATTGATGAAACCGCTCCCTGGGCTCTCGCCAAGGACGAAGCGAACAAGGCAAGACTCGGCACAGTGCTTTACAACCTTCTTGAAGGTATCAGATATATTGCAATTCTTGTTTCAGCCTTTATGCCCGACACCTCAAAGGCTATCCTTGAACAGATAAACTGCGATATCGCCACCTATGACAGCCTTGCAGAATTCGGTGCTCTCAAGGCAGGAGGTAAGGTCGGCACCGCTACTCCCCTCTTTGCACGTATTGATGCTGAAAAATTTATGGCTGATATCGAGGCTCAGCAGGCAGCTGCCAAGGAAATGAGCTATGAAGAAACACTACAGCAGCAGAAAAAGGAAGAAATCGAAGGCGTTGCCAAGATAGCCATTGACGATTTTGCAAAGGTTGACCTTCGCGTGGCCAAAATTACCGACTGTGAACCTGTTAAGCGCGCAAAGAAGCTTCTTAAGCTCACCCTTGACGACGGCACAGGCACGCCCAGAACTGTTGCATCAGGTATTGCAAAATGGTATAAGTCCGAGGACCTTATCGGTAAGAGCATCATTGTTGTTTCTAACCTCAAGCCCGCAGTTCTTTGCGGTGTTGAAAGTCAGGGTATGATTCTTGCCGCCGACTGCAGTGAAGAGGACGTTAAAGTTATTTTCGTTGACGGTATCCCCGCAGGCTCAAAGGTAAGATAATGTACTGTAATATTTTTGACACTCATGCTCACTATGACGACAGCAGATTTGACGAGGACAGAGATGAGCTTTT